>NZ_CEYAVF010000018.1:42048-73469 GCF_982785585.1 Reinekea sp.
CGCCTCAGGCTGGGTTTGGTTTATACAGTTTATTTGCCGCTTCTAGATCAGTAGGCAGCTGCTGTTAAAAGCAAAGCATCAAAAAAAGATTAAGCAGAATTTAGTGGTTTTAGTTCTGGCAATATTCATCGCCGAACTGGGTCTGATCATATTCGGAATTACTATTCCCTATGAGAGTCTTCTCTTGGGCGCTCCGCTCGTCGGTGGCACCCTTATAGCCGGTGAATTATTTGGTGTAACCAAGAATCAGCTGATTTCTGAGTTAGAGAAAGCCATACATAATAACTCTGAAGCCAGTCAATCGACAGAACCTGTAGAGCGATAGCGAATACTTCTATAAGCGCTATGTTTTTTGCACCACGATATGACCTTTACGGAGGAACTCGGCCGGCGACTCGTAGATTGTCGATTTAGCCAGCGCTCAGTCACCCAAAGGCCTCTTACCCTAGCACAACATCACGAAAATGGATTACACCTCTGCCAATAGTCGCTATAGTCGAGGCGCCGATGTTGCTTGAACATCGTCATGGCACGGTATAAGGCGATCAGCCTATTTCTGTGTTAGAATCTAAGTATTCTCCCCCCGCTCCAATAAGGCCGTCAATTTGACCGCCATAGACTGCACTTCAGTCAACCCAGACCACTGGTTTCGCTTCGCTTGATTGCTGTAAGCGGAATCGACATTACTTAATTTTCTAGAGCTGAAAATCGATACTATGACGCGAGAAACATTACGTTTTAAAGTTAAACGAAAGACCGAGCCTAAACCAGACGATGCGCTAGCCAATGAGGTCTCCCATGACGACCCCAAAAAACGCTTTTTGAACGGCGTTGCCATCCATCCTTCCGAATGTATTCGCTTAGAAGCAGGCTCTGCGGAGTTCACCGCTAGAGCAATAGACCTCATCTCGCCCATCGGTATGGGCCAGCGCGGTTTAGTTGTTGCCTCGCCGGGCTGTGGTAAAACCACCATGCTAAAGCATATTTGCCAGGCGGTCGGGAACGCTTATCCGGAGATAAAGCTCTATGCATTGCTCATCGACGAGCGCCCGGAAGAAGTAACAGATTTCAAGCGCAGTGTGCCGGCAGAGGTCCATGCTTCATCCTCGGACGATAGCTACGATCAACACGCCCGCGTGGCCAATGACCTGCTTAATATTGCCATCCGCGAAGCGGGTGAAGGTCATAATGTGATGATTGTTATCGACTCGCTCACTCGTTTGGCACGGGTCCACAATGCCAAACGTAAGAGCAGCGGCCGGACCATGTCAGGCGGCCTGGACGCTAACGCGATGGAAATACCGCGCAAGATGTTCGGTGCAGCACGAAATATTGAGAACGGCGGCTCGCTTACCATACTCGCCACCATACTGGTTGATACCGGTAGCCAGATGGATCAGGTCATCTTCGAGGAGTTTAAAGGCACGGGCAATATGGAAATTGTGCTCTCGCGGGATGTTGCCAGTCTGCGGATCTTCCCCGCGCTGGATATAGCGAAAAGTAGCACGCGGCGCGAGGAACTGCTGATCAAGGCGAGCGATATCGGCAACGTGCGAATGTTACGCCGGTCTCTGAGCAATCTTAAGCCGGAAGAGAGCGCCAGCAAACTGGTAGACTTGCTGCAGATGCACCCAACCAATGCTGATCTATTAAAAGCTGTTCAGAGCGAGCAATCTTAAAAAATAAGGCAATAGGCATTGCTTCGCACGGGTGACTGAGTACTGCGGTTCGTTATTCAGGTTTTGTATACCCAAGCTCCCAGCGTCGTCTGCAGTAACATGCAGAATACCGGTTACCCGCTTGGGCTATTCACCTTACAGAGCCTAGGTGTCCCAAGCGGCGTAACGAGAAGCGGAATCATCCCGCCAGCCAATCCAGTAGGATCCGACTGACCGCGTTGGGCTGCTCCATCGTCGTCATATGGCCAGACTGTTCAATGGCTACCAATCGGCTACCCGATACCAGATCGGCCATTGCCTGATGCCGCGCCAATGGGCTCCAGCTGTCTTGTCGACCCGAGGCGAACAGGGTGGGGCAGGCTAAGGCCGCGAGCACCGGCGTGGCGTCGGGCCGTGTGATCAGCGCAGTCAATTGGGCTTCAAAGCGTTCAACCGAAAAACCTTCAATCATATCTAAGATGGCATTGCACAGGCGGGTATCGTCCAGTCGCTCTGGGTGGACCATGCCTTGCAACCAGTCCAGGCCCATCACACGCATACCGTGCTGGCGGGCGATGTTCAGCAGGCGCATGCGCCCGGCCACTTCCTTCTCGCCCGGAGCGCCGGCCGCGAGGCCCTGGTAACCGGTATCGAGCAGCGCCAGTCGGCTAACCCGCTGCGGTGCTTGGCGGACTAGTTCGAGCGCTACACGGCCGCCCATCGAATGGCCGGCCAGGGCGAACGGGCCGGTTACCTGGGCCAGCGCCATATGGGCCATCTTAGCGATCGAATCCGATGCCTCATAGTGCGCCACAATGCATTGAATACCGCGTTCAGCCAGGGCGGGTATCTGGTCTTGCCAGACGGTGCCATCACAGAGCAAGCCCGGTAGTAGCAGAACAGTGTCCGCCCGGTCGTGCAGATTGGCCTCGTTAGAGAGCTGTTCAGAACGTTCGACCCGGCTCATCGTACTAGCCCTTGTGGCGTGGCATTGAGTGCAAAGGCGGCTCGGCGCTCCTGCAACCACCAACGACCATCTTGCCAAATCAGTCGGTCGTGAAAGGCGCCGATCAGGCAGCGCTGTACCGTAGCACCAAAGATGGGGTCAGCCGACTCGGCTGCGTCACTCGAATAGAGGGTGACGTAAGCGCTGCTGGTGGCTTCGGTGGCGGACTGGCAGGCGATACGAAGATTAGAGATTAGATGGCGATTAATCCGCGTTGCCGGTGTGGCGCTATAGGATAGGGCGATAGCCGCCGGCCCCACCAAGGGCTCCGGGGTGGTCGGGCGGTACAGGGCGCCATCCGCGGTAAATAGGGCCGCAAAGGCAGTAAAATCGCGTTGATCGACCAGATGGCTGGCTTCAATAATCAGCTGGCTGATGGCACCGTGCTGGTGCCAGAATTCTGCTTCGGCGATGTTTTGCATAGGGCTCTCTCATTTTTTTATCAGCCCCTAGCATACGGTTATCAACGCGTTACGGGCCGGTGGAACACACCGTTCCAGTTTGTATCCTGCTGCGGCCCAACCCGGCACCTTAACCCAAGATCAGCGGATTCAACTGCCACATGGCAAAATTTAACGCGCTGGCAAAGCTCACCCAGAGGAAGTAGGGCACCAAGAGCAGACCGGCCCAGGCTGAGACGCGCCAAAACAGCACGATGTTGACGGCAATCAGCACCAACAATAGGACTATATCGACGAACGCCAGCGCACCCAGATACCAGGCGAAAAACAGCCAGCTCCACAGGGCATTAATGATCAGTTGGACCAGAAAGACTGCGAACGCAGGACGATTATTTTGCAGCCCACCCACGCGCCAAACCAGCCAGGCGGCAATGCCCATAAAGGTATAGAGCAAGGTCCAGACCGGTCCGAATAACCAGGCCGCCGGCGCCCAGGCCGGTTGGATCAGCTCGCCATAAAAGTCACTCGCTTGCACCGCGGCCGCGGCGCCAATGCCCGAGGCCAGGTAGCATAGAACCAACCAGCCCACTAAGGCCAGGATGGGTCGGTATTTTGATTGTGTAGTCATTTAGATTCCCTCTATGTAGACGCTTGGTTTACTGCTGGGGGTATGGTACGCCGGGCTTGGAATGAGCGCTATGGACTAGATTGCGCGCCAACGAAATTTTGTCGAGAAGTCTCTGGTACGCCCTAGCCAAACCAAAAAAGCTGACCCGCAGAGCCAGCTAGCCTGAGGTAGAAACGGAGCAATGGTTAAAAGGGCGGTAACGCTCCCTCAGGCTCCTGCGCGCTTAGGCTCGGCGTGGCCCGGGAGTAGCTGGCGGGGGTATTGTTGGTGCAGAGTTCTCGCAAAAAGTCGATAAACAGACGAGTACGGGCATTGAGCATGCGCTTGCTGGTGTACACCGCCGACGCCTTGGCGGTGGTCTGCAAGAGCACCTCGGGGGCCACCTGGACCAGAGACCCAGCCTGGATTTCACCGTAGCAATAGAGCGCCGGCAAGAGGGCAATGCCAAAGCCGTTGAGCACGGTGTCGCGCACCATGATAGGGTCGGTGGTCTCGAGCGCGGCATTTAGGGTCAGGCTGTGTAGGTCACCGCGAATACGCACCCTTAAGGGTGTGCGATTGTAACGTTGCTCGCAAATTTTCACCTGACTCACCAATCGGTCCAAGTCATCAAGCTGACTCAGATTGCGCGCCACCGCTGGGGTGGCGACCCAGAGCAGCGGCGACTCGACTAAGGGCACGCCAATCAGATCCGAGTCGGGCAGGTCGCCGACCTGCACCGCCACATCGATATTGTCACCAATCAGATCCACCGCTACCGGGCTGATGCTCACGCGCACGGTGATACCCGGATAGCGGCTGTGGAAGCGGTGCAGATGGCCGGCCACCACTAGGCGACTGAAGGCCATCGGCAAGGACACCATGAGCTCGCCGCTCGGTTCTTTGGTTAGACCATTCATATGGGCATCGGCCGATTGAATCTGCTCCATAATCAGCTGGCAATGCTTGTGGAAGATCTCGCCTTCCTGGGTCATGCGCATCTGGCGTGAGTTGCGTTCGAAGAGTCGAACCTGCAGCTCCTCTTCCAACCGATGAATAAACCGACTGACGCTCGACTTGGGCATGCGCAGCGCGCGCGCGGCGGCTGAGATGCCGCCGTGCTCAACCACGGCGACAAAGATGGGTAGATCGGCTATGTTCCACTGCATGAACGATTCGTCCTAAACACTTAACTTGTTCCAGATTCTGCCTTTAACTATGCTGCTTGTCATCCATTCTGGGGCTCTATCCAAAAAAAAATACAACACTGTAAGTCACAAGAGCGATAGACCCCGCCCGAATACCACCGCCATGGAGACACACATGCCGAAAGATTACGAAGACATACCCGGTACCTATGTAATGGACGGCCGTCATTGCCGTTTGGGTTACCAGCTCAATATGTTTTGCCTGTCATTAAACGAGGCCGCCAATCGCGAGGCCTTCCGTGCCGATGAAGGCGCCTACCTGGCACAGTATCCGGTGACCCCAGCCCAACGCACCGCGGTGTTAGAGCGCGACTGGCTCGGTATGCTGCAACTGGGCGGTAATATCTATTACACCTTTAAGTTGGCGATCTTCGATGGTCGCTCGATGCAATACGTTGGCGCGGCCATGTCTGGCGTCACCGAAGACAGTTTTCGCGAGATGATGATCGCTGGCGGCCGTTCGGTCGAAGGCAACCGCAGTAAGAAGGAGCAGGCCCGTGGCTAAACTGATTTGTGGTGTGGGCACATCCCATGTGCCGGCCATTGGCGCGGCGATTGATAACGGCAAGACCCAGGATGCCTACTGGAAGCCCTTGTTCGATGGCTATCAGCCGGCACGGGATTGGATCCAGGACAACAAGCCCGATGTGGTGATCGTGGTCTTTAACGATCACGCCTCGGCCTTTAGCCTCAAACTGATTCCGACCTTTATAATCGGCGTCGCGCCGGAGTTTAAGCCGGCCGATGAAGGCTATGGCCCGCGTAAGGTACCGTCCGCCGAAGGCGATCCGGATTTTGCCTGGCACCTGGCCGAACATCTGATCCTCAATGAATTTGATATGACCATCGCCAATGAGATGGATATCGACCACGGCTGTACCGTGCCGCTGTCCATTATGTTCGGTGAGCCCGAGCAATGGCCGTGCAAGATCGTGCCGCTGTGCGTTAATGTAATCCAGTATCCGGCGCCGACCGCGAAACGCTGTTACGATCTGGGTCGGGAAATCCGCGCCGCAGTCGAGGCCTATGGCCCCGATACCAAGGTGGCGATTTTCGGCACCGGCGGCATGTCGCATCAGTTGCAGGGCGAACGCGCCGGACTGGTCAACGCCGACTACGATCAGAACTTCCTGCGCATGCTCACCAGCGACCCGGAGCAGCTGAAGACCCTGAGCCATGTCGAGCTAATGCGCGAAGCCGGTACCGAGGGCATTGAACTGGTGATGTGGCTGATTATGCGCGGCACCATGAGCCTGGATGCAAAGGAAATCTATTCCTTCTACCATGTGCCGGCCTCAAACACCGGCGCGGGACTGATCATACTGGAAGATTGAACCGGAGCGCGCGGCCCCACTGCCTCGAGCAGGGCCGCGTATCCCTTACCCACTAATAAGTGTGGCGTTCAACCCGATTGCGCAGACAGCCGACGGGTGAACGCACTGGAGAGCATTATGATTATCGATTGCCACGGCCACTACACCACCGCACCGGACGAGTTGGGTCACTATCGCGACCAGCAGAAAGCCGACCTCAAGCAGAACGCCGATCACCTAGCCCAAAAGGGCACATTGGCGATCAGCGATGAGCAGATCCGCGCGACCATTGAAAATAACCAATTGAAGCTGCAGCAAGAACGCGGCACCGACCTGACCATCTTCTCGCCCCGCGCCAGCTGGATGGGTCACGACCTGGGCAATGAAAGCACCAGCGTGGCCTGGACCGAACACAGCAATGACCTGATTCGTCGCGTCTGCGATCTGTTCCCGAGCAACTTCGCACCGGTCGCCCAGCTGCCCCAGAGCCCGAATGTTGCGCCTAAGGCCGTGGTTCGCGAGCTGGAGCGTACCGTCAATGAGATGGGCTTTATCGGCTGTAACCTGAACCCGGACCCGTCCGGTGGTTTCTGGAAAGACAAGCCGCTGCACGACCGTTTCTGGTACCCGATCTACGAGAAGATGTCTGAACTGGATATCCCCGCCATGATCCACGTATCGGGCGCCTGTCACCCCAGCCTGCACACCACCACCTCCTATTACCTGGGTGCCGATACCACCGCCTTTGTGCAACTGATGATGTCGGATCTGTTCAAAGACTTTCCCCAGCTGAAGTTTATTATTCCGCACGGCGGTGGCGCAGTGCCCTACCATTGGGGCCGGTTCCGCGGTATCGCGCAGGATCAGGGCTTGGGGGATTTGGCTGAGCGAGTGCTCAACAATATCTACTTCGACACCTGTGTGTACCATCAGGAAGGCATCGACCTGTTACTGGATGTAATTCCAACCAAAAACATCCTCTTCGCCTCGGAAATGATCGGCGCAGTGCGCAGCATCGACCCGACCACCGGGCATTACTTTGATGACACCAAACGTTATATCGATGGCAATAAGAAGCTCTCGGCAGCGCAAAAGCAGGCCATCTTCGAAGACAATATCCGCACCGTCTTCCCGCGTCTGCAGGCCTGATCGGGGCATAAAAAAACCGGCGCTGCGGATACCCGAGCGCCGGTCTATATATTGAGTAATGTCCGGCTGCTAGCTAGTGGCCAGCCCGACGTTATTCTTCGCCAACACCTGCTCGGCACGATAGCTGGAACGTACCAGTACGCCCGACACCACTTCCAAGAAGCCCATATCCAGACCCCATTGACGATACTCCTCGAACTCGGCCGGCGTGACATAGCGGTCTATCGGGTAATGGTTCACCGTGGGCTGCAGATACTGACCAAAGGTCACAATATCGACATTAGCGGCGCGCAAGTCGGTCAGAGTTTCGCGAATCTCCGCCTCCGTCTCACCCAAACCGAGCATGACACTGGTTTTGGTCAGCACGTCTGGCCGATAGGCCTTGGCATGGGCGAGCACGGTCAGGGTCTGATCATAGGACGCGCGTGGGTCGCGCACCGGATGGGTTAAGCGGCGTACCGTCTCAATATTCTGGGCAAAGACCACTACGCCGGAATCGACCACCGTTTCAATATCGGCCAAGACGCCGAGAAAATCGGGCGTGAGCGCCTCAACGGCGACATCCGGATTGAGTTCCTTGACCTTTTGGACACAGGCCGCATAGTGACCGGCACCGCCATCGGGCAGATCGTCCCGGTTGACCGAGGTCAGCACTATATACTTCAACTTCATCAACTGAACCGAGCGGGCGGTGTTTTCCGCCTCATCGGCGTCCAGCCAACCCTTGGGGTTGCCGGTGTTCACCGCACAGAAACGGCAGGCACGGGTACAGATATCGCCCATCAGCATGATGGTCGCGGTACCGGAGCTCCAGCACTCACCCATATTGGGGCACTTGGCCTCTTCGCACACGGTGGCCAGCTTGTGTTCGTGCACAATAGTCTTGGTACGCTCAAAGGCCGCACCGCCCTGCAACTTGACCCGCAACCACGAGGGCTTCGGCAAGCGCTCGGCCTGCTTGGGCGTGGCCTTAATGCCATCTTTGATGGCGGTAATGCCCTTGGCATTGACGAATTTAGCGCCACTGGGGATGTTGATGGCAGGTATAAGCTTGTTGTCAGACATAGTAGCGTTCCGCACCGCGGCCCTTGGTTGAGATATGGCCACTATGATAAACACTCGGGCCCGGTATTGCATTTTTCTTGGGCAAATTTTGGCAAGCTTGACAAAGTTCACCCGGAACATGGGCCCTGGGCGGGGTGGAGCGCCGCCGCCATGGTCGCTGAGCGCTTAGTTTAGGTGTATTCGAATTCCACCCGACCTGGTCAGGATTTAACTGAGATGCCATGCTGTATATTGTTATTTTTGGGGCATTGGGTTGAATCGGCGGATAGGGGGTAATGGGATGAACCTGCATGGAAGGCCTGCTCTGATAATCGGCTTTGTACTGGCCATCTCGGCCTGCGGCGGTGGCTTAGTCGGCATAAAAATAAAGGTCGTCGATGAAAATAATGTACCTATTGAGGATGCAGCAGTAGCCCTTGAATTTATGTTATCGGAAGGTAGCAACAGCTGTAGAGGGCACACCGACAAAAAAGGCAAAGATAGTGCGATTCGGTTCGGCACGTTTGGTACTTGGTATTTGGTTACAAAAGAAGGGTATTACGATACTAAAGGTGATTTCGGCTATGGCAATCACGATGCGACGGTAATTTTACGGGAAAAGAAAAACCCAATTCCAATGTATGCTAGGAAAACTCATCTACGTGCTGATAGGAAAGATCTTAAAGGCCATTGGGTTGGCTATGATTTTATGGCAGGGGACTATGTTCCGCCTCACGGGAATGGCTTGCATAAAGATTTTGAGTTTTTCTATACCTTTGACGAAGTGGATTTTTTAATAATCAATATAATTTAGCTATTCGATTTCCAAATGAGGGGAGCGGGCTTATTGGGTTTAAAGTGAAGGGTTCTACAAGTAAGTTAAAATCAGATTATTTGGCGCCTGAGGTCGGATACAAAAGTGAATCTAAATATTATGAATATAGGTCCAGTGATGATCCGATGGAATCTAATTTCAATAGGTTTAGAATGTACTACTTTCGAATAAGAAGTCAGGTGGATGAGGATGGCAAGGTGGTTTCAGCCCTATATGGAAAAATGTCCAGCGAATTTCCAAAGCTACATTATTACCTAAACCCAAACGACAACGACCGAAACGTAGAGTTTGACCCAAAGAAGAATCTATTCATGAACTTACCCAAAGAAGAGCGACAAATTGGATTAACAGTGCACAGCACTTTGAACGCTCATTTTAGTTATTTGCAGGAAAAGTGGCTTCAGTCAAAGCAGCTGGTGAGTCTTTAGGTTGCTGGCGCATTCCGACAGTCGGGGCCCTGCTGACTTAGGATGTGATTGAATATTTCAAATCTCAATTCAATTCGTCTGAATGAAAGCCTTGCCAATCAATCATCATTCCACTGTATCTAAATATTTTAATATTAGAACGGCGGCGTGACTGCGTCGCCTTTTCTTAGACGGACCGATATTCGCTATGAGTACTAAAGTGGATGTTCCTCTAAGGCTCGCGCTCAGGCTCCCTGTCAGGACAGAGTTCATCCGATATGACTATTAAAATATACATTAATATTAACTGGGCATGTCTATACATCCGAGTTTATCGCCATGCGTCTTGCCGCATTGGCGGGTCTTAAGGTTGCACCGGTAAAGATGATCCAGGCAGCCAATTAGAAACCTGTCTTGCAACAGCGAATAATTTCTCTGTCAAAAGATGATGCGCGTAACATTTTTGAAAAAAATATCCGTGACAAAGGGAAGCCGGCCCTCCGTCTGCGCTGAGGCCGATGTTAGCGAAGTTGATCGTAAACTACTTTTGGGGCGGTAGTTTTTAAATGCGTTTTCAATCGAGATGAACTGATAAGTCGGGCCATATTATTTAGAGAGGCTTAATGTGAGACCCACTTCAATACTGGTTATCTCCCTATGCCAGCAAGCGGTAGGTCCCACGATATTTTCGCAATGAGCCGATGTGTGATGCAAAATACATGAAATTACGGAAATGTGTGAACGATGTCCCTCGGTTAAATGTGCTGGGCCGCGCTGGGGCTTGGCGTAACCTATGTTGAATTTCAACAATTCAACAATCGGAGAGCAGGGGAGTCAAAGCCATTGATGTTTGGCGACATCCCCGGTCACCGGCGCGGCTGACTCAGAATGCTGCGCACATAGGCTGTGCCGTACTGGGCAAAATCACCCAATAGGTCGGCCACAACTGTTTCCATACGCTGATAGGCCTCTAGGCCAGATTCCTGCAAGACAATATCCGGTAATTGGCTTTTCACGCCAAGATCGGAGTATTCAATGGCCGAATCGTTAATGAACTTTGCCGGCATGGCTTGCTGCAGAACCCGATCGACTTGCTCAGCCTTATCGTAAGCGGTTTTTGCGATCAGCCCGATTACCTGTTCATTGGTAAATGGGACGCTGGTTTCCGGTGGCACCAAAGCGCTGATCAATGGGCTGGTTTGGTGCGCAATATAGGCACGGTCCATCACTTCCTGTTGGAAGTCTTCCAGTGCCGTATGGCGGTTCGAGGTCAATTGAGTCGCCTTTTGCTGCGCACTCGGTAGGCCGATCACGCCCAACACGCCGGGTATTAGAATATCTAAGGTGCTGGCCCCGGGTAAGGGGGTGACATGGTATGGGTTGGAGAAGTCGCCGACATAGTGCAAACCCCAGCCCATAAACCGCCAGCCCCAGTAATCATGGCCTTGGGCAAAAGCAAACTCGGCTAATTGCTTAAAGAGTAAGATGCGGTATTCCGGATAGGTGCGTTTGAGGAAGCCGCCGGCGGCATAGATAATCTTTGGCTCATGATAGAAGCCCATGTGAAACGGGGCCTGCGTGCCATAGGGCAGGGCCGGATTGCCAAAGGGTTGAGCACCAAAACCATACTCTAGGCCATAGTCGGTATTGCTGTCGGTGAACAGGCCAATGTCTAAGCCGTGGTCGGGTTCATCATTAGCCGTGGTGACCACGTCCAGTGGCGCCACACGGCGTCCTTCAGTCAACTGTATTAATTGGACCTCTTCCAGGTGAACTGGGTCGGTTAGGGTTCTGACATCGCTTGCCGCGATCGGCATGCCGTCTCTCGCCTCACCGGGTAATAACTGAACGTAAAGCGCGAGCTTCGAATTGGGGTTAATACGGATCGCTTGAGTGAAACGCTGGCGAACGCTTTGGGCATCGCCGTTGGCGATAAAACGCAGACTGTCTGGCCGGGGCGCGTAATGCCATAACGAATTCCGCAACTGCTGCTCCTGTTCATCCAGAAACACGGCCAGGTCTGATTCCGTGGCCATCAGGAAGGCCTCTATGCTTTCCACCTCGACCGGGGCGGCATCGCGTACCTCGGGTAAGGCCTGCAGTAGGTCGTGACTGATGAGCGTGTGGTTGGACCAGCTGTATACCCAGGGGGCCTGGGCCGCCAGCAATAACAGTAGCAATAGGGATTTTAATTTCATATTATTGACCAATTAGGGCTTAAAAGCAGAGGCTAACGTAGCGCATTCGCCTTGATAAACCCAGTAGTCATTCTGCGCGGCGATGCCATGGTTCACGATGACGGAGCAGCCAATCTTGTTCGGCGTGCTGCGCTTAATAGAGGCTGGGTAAGTCTTCAAACCCTAGAGCGTCCGGCCTGGGGCCTTGGCAGTTCCGACACAGCGATTAACCAACCAAATTCTACCTTGTTCACCGTTGCACCTATTTGATAAGTAATTATCAAAAAGGCTTTGTGGTGAAAATAATAGTATGCCGCTCTGGTTCCCTTGAAGTGGGCTCTGGTTTCCTTGAAGTGGGCGCTGGCACAACACTAATAGAATTTTTGGCCGCTCATCCCCGAGTGGCTGTAACAACTGAGACATTAAATTGGAGACGTAATGCCCGATATCGTAGTGATGTTTTTTATGCTTGGATTGGTCGCCGGTATCGTCCGCTCGGATTTAGCCGTGCCAAAGGCGACTTACCAAACCTTGAGTTTGTTGCTGATGTTAACCATCGGCCTTAAGGGCGGGATGGCTCTATACGGCAATATGGGTTGGCAAGTCCTGCCGGAATTACTAACCGTGATGGCCTTGGGTGCTTTGATACCGGTACTCATTTTCCCCATCGTACGCAAAGTCATCGGTTTGAATTTGGCAGACAGCGCGAGTATTGCCGCTCATTATGGTTCCGTCAGTGCCGGCACCTTTGCCGTGGCGCTGGCTTATGTCGAAGCCCGCGGTTTGGTTCTGGCCCCAGAAGTGACCCTGTATCTTGTTGCAATGGAGCTGCCCGCTATTGTTGTCGGTCTGTTGATTTATCGTCGTTTTCAAAAGCGGACCGTTGGCGTGGTAAAGCCGACGATGGCCAAACTGTGGCATGAGGCCTTTACCAACCAGGGTGTCATATTGCTGTTAGGCGGCGTAGTAATTGGTCTAATGTATGGACCGATAAAAGGCGCTGCCGTAACCGATTTGTATACCGGTGCCTTCAAGGCGGTACTGGCGTTATTTTTACTGGACATGGGCTTAACCGCCGCATCAACATTGAGACCCTTTCCTCTGCATCATTGGCGCTTATTAACTTTTGCCTTGATCGCCCCGCCAATATTGGCGGTGATCGGCATCACCGCCGGTAAATTGCTCGGCATGTCCGAAGGCACCTTGATTATCGTTGCCAGCTTGACCGCCAGTGCATCTTATATTGCTGCGCCAGTAGCGATAAAAGGCGCGATACCCGAGGCTGATATCGGCCTGGCGATGTTAGCCGCTCTTGGGCTTACTTTTCCGCTCAACGTCCTAGTCGGAATTTCGTTTTATCATTACTTAATTTTGCTGTGATCGCTGCTTGAAAAGCTAATTTAAAAATCACCCAAAGCAGAACCCTGGCTTAAGCCTCGATAGTCAATTGACGCTCTATCGAGGTGTTTGTCCCGTAGGCAAGCGTGACGCCTAAGTCCGGTTATTCATCGCTCCTCGGCGCTGGTTAATTGCCAAGGTCGGTTTGACGAATAGCCAATACTAAACTAGGTTAAGCCGCACATGGAAATACGCTATGCGCGGGGGTATTGGATGTTCACAAAAAATGGCTGCGGGCCACAAACGCTGTTCAATGCCTTATGAAAATTCTCAATCTGCTTTTTTTTAACCTAATGTCTTTGCTCTGTGTAGCGGGTTATGCTGAGCCAAACCTTAGGTTGTCATCTTACGATCTACCACCTTACATCGGCCAAAACCTAAACAATCAGGGTGCCCTCTATGAGATCGTAACGGCGGCGTTTGTGCAGGCAGAGCGCCGTGTCGAGATTGATTTTTTCCCCACCACTCGGGCCATTAACTTCGCCTTGATCGGAGAGTATCAAGCCGTTTTCCCCGTGACCTATGATGCCGTGATGAGCGGAAAGTTTTTGGTGTCCGAGCCCATCGCCTCATACCAGCTGGGTTTGTTGGGTAAAAAAAGCATCGAGGCCTCAGGCGCTAAAATTTCAGAAGCGACCACTATCGCGGTGCTGCGCGGGTCCATATCGGAACAGGCGAAAATTGCCTTTGCGCCGGCCCAGTTTTTATATGTTAGCCGCAACGAACAAGCCATGAAGATGTTGTATGCCGGGCGTGTTAACTACGTACTCATAGACAAGTTCAACGCCGCCGACCTGATGGTCGATCAGTTCCCCTACATGATTGGGCAATTTACCTTTCCAAAGCAGTTTATTGAAAGCATCGATTTGTATGTGGCGTTTTCAAAAAAATCGGCCCAGGCTCAGGAGAATTTGGCATCCTTTAATAGTGCGCTTAAGCAACTCAAGGCCCAGGGCGTGATCGACTCGCTGATGAATCGCCACGGCCTGTTGTTGTTTGAGCAGTCTGCCGAGCACAAGGTATTGCGCATCGCCACGGTAGCGAATGGCGATATGGTACTGATGCAACGCCTGTCCAGGGAATACGAGCAACTGCATCCGGCTATCCGGCTTGATTGGCGCGTATTAGATGAGTCTATTTTACGGCGACGGTTGTTGAGCGACTTAGCCATCGGCGAAGGCCAATACGATGTGATGACCATTGGTTCCTATGAGGTGCCGGTGTGGGACAAACAAAATTGGCTGTCGCCGTTAACGGACTTGCCCGAGGACTATGATCAAGCCGATCTGATCGATGTGATCCGGGACAGTCTGTCATACAACGGCGAGCTCTACGCCTTGCCCTTTTATGGCGAGAGTTCGATGACCTATTATCGCCGCGATCTGTTTGACCGAGCCGGTCTCACCATGCCCGCGGAACCTACCTGGGAGCAGATCCGAACCTTTGCCGCAACACTGCATGCGCCCGATGAGGGTATCTATGGGTTGTGTTTGCGTGGCAAGGTCGGATGGGGTGAGAATATTACCAATATAGGCACTCTGGTAAATACCTTCGGCGGGCAGTGGTTTGATCTGCAATGGGTACCCCAATTGGATACGCCAGCCTGGCACCAGGCGGTGAATGTCTATGTTGATCTGGTTCAATCGTTCGGGCCACCCGATACCTATAAAAATGGCTTTTCTGAGAACCTTAGGCTGTTTGCCGAAGGGCATTGCGCACTGTGGGTCGACGCGACGGTCGCCGCCGGACTGCTGTTTGATGCCGGTCGCTCCACGGTGGCCGATACGGTATGGTTTGCGCCGGCGCCTGTGGCCCTTACGCCGAAGGGGTCGGCCTGGTTATGGGCTTGGTCATTGGCCATCCCCTCATCGTCTAAGCTACAGGCCGAGGCAAAAGACTTTATCGCCTGGGCCACGTCTAAGGACTATATCAATAGGGTGGCCGAGTACGAGGGTTGGCTAGCCGTGCCGCCCGGTACGCGCAAGTCGACCTATGCCAATAAAAACTATCGCCAGGCTGCGCCCTTTGCCGACTATGTATTTGACGCCATTAACAGTGCTAACCCTCGGGATGCCACCCTAACGGCCAATCCCTATACCGGCATACAATTTGTCGCGGTGCCGGAATTCACCGCAATCGGTAATTTTGTCTCGCAGAGCATTAATGCGGTGCTGCAAGGTAAGCTGACGGTCGACCAAGCGCTAGCCAAGTCTCAGGCATTTACGCTGGACGTTATGAAAAATGCCGGAACGGCTCAGTAGAACTGCCCGGCAGCAGAGACGCTGTTACAGCTCCAGTTCGGCCAAGCGCAGTTTGTTGTGCGCCACCCGGGTGAGGATGGTGGCCAGGTGTCCGGCCATCAAGGTCATCGGGCTGTCTTTGCGATGAATGATGTAGAGCGGATAGCTGGGGATACCCTGCGCGATGGGCACCTGAATTAGGTGGTCGGCATACTGCGGTACCTGGGTCAATTTGGCCGGTAGCAGGGCCACTGCATCGGCGGCAAACAGAAACCCCAGCGTGCTGGTCAACGAAAAGCATTCCATGGTCGGCGTGGGGGTCGATAGGCCGGCGGCCTCAAATACCTTGACCACGAGTGGACTCAGGCTGGCACCGGCGCCAATGTGTATCCAGTTGGCCTGCTCCAACTCAGTCAGGGTGGTGCAGGCGGCAAACCGGCTTTGGGCGTTGGTGACCACGGCCATCGGCATGGTTTCAAGCACCTCAATGCTAAATTCACTGGCTGGTAGTGGCTCCCACAGCGGGCAAACCGCGAAATCGATCTGACCGCTGCGCAGTTGTTCGACCGCCACGGCCTGCAGTCCTTCATAGATCTCCAACCGGGTCGCCGGAAACTGGTGTTGAAATAGCCGCACGGTTTGCGGAATGAGATCCACCGTGGAGGCCGGTGCCACCGAGATGCGCACCACACTGTCGAGCGCCCCGCGCAGCTGGTCCATCTCCGCGCGCGCGCGTTCGGTCTCATTGACGATGGTGCGGGCGCGCACCAGAAAGTGCTCGCCATAGCGGGTCAGTTCAATGCCCTGTGCGCTGCGCACCATTAGGGGCACACCCAGTTCCGCTTCTAAGGCCCGGATCTTCTTCGATAGGCCGGGCTGGGAGCGGTTGAGCTGCTTGGCACCGGCGCGGATGCTGCCGCCGTCGACCACGGCAATAAAGGCCTCAATAAGTTCCAGCTTCACAATGCGTTCTCCCTAGGCTATATCAATTAGTTATCACTAAGCGTAAATGGGTATCTTTTGGAATAGTAATGCCAATGGTACGTTTTGGCTATGACTTGTGTGCAGCGATACTCGCTTGGGCCGATACGGTTCGATCACACAGGGATCACCTAACAATAATTGCCTAGCACAAAGTGGAGCGTATTCATGACACAGACCCATAAGACCCAGACCCCGGTTCTGAAAACACAGGTGGCCATCATCGGCGGTGGCCCGTCGGGCATGCTCTTGTCGTTGTTGCTCAGCAAAGAAGGCATCGACAACGTGGTGCTGGAACGCTCCAGTCGTGACCATGTCTTAGCGCGTATCCGCGCCGGGGTCTTGGAGTGGGGCAGTGTTGAACTGTTGCGTCGGGCCGGCGTCGGCGCCCGCATGGACCGTGATGGCCATGTGCACAACGGTACACGCGTCGCCTGGCAGGGTGAACATACCATGCTGATCGATTCCAAAAAATGGACCGGTAAATCCTTTATGGCCTACGGCCAATCCTATGTGACCGAGGATCTCTATGCCGCGGTATCCGAGATCGAGACCCCGGTGTTGCACGATGTCAGTGATGTGCAGCTGCATGAGCTGACCGGTGCCAGTCACGTTACCTTTGTGCAAGACGGGGTCGCGCAACGACTCGATTGCGACTTTATTGCCGGCTGCGACGGTTTTCACGGCGTGTCGCGCCAAGCCATACCAGCCAGCGTGCAAAAGAACTATGAAAAGGTTTATCCCTTCGGTTGGTTGGGTGTCTTATCGGAAACCCCGCCCTTACCCGACCTCTGGTATGTGCAGCACGAACGCGGCTTTGCCCTCGCCTCGCAACGCAGTGCAATGCTCAGCCGCTATTATGTGCAATGCCCAATCACCGATCGGGTCGAAGACTGGTCCGATGAACGGTTCTGGAACGAACTGATCGCCCGTTTTCCGCCGGAGATTGGCAGTGCCATTATCACCGGCCCCTCGATCGAGAAGTCGATTGCTCCGTTGCGCAGCTTTGTCACCGAACCGATGCGCTATGGCGCCTTGTTTCTGTGCGGCGACGCGGCGCACATCGTGCCACCCACGGGCGCTAAGGGCCTGAACCTGGCCTTGTCGGATGTCTACTATCTGTGGCGCGGCCTGACTCAGCACTATCAGCAGGGCAGTGATACCTTGCTCGATCGTTATTCTGAGGTCGCGCTCGATCGTGTTTGGAAAACGGAACGTTTCAGCTGGTGGATGACGTCTTTATTACACGTCTTTCCCGAGCAATCGAGCTTCGACCATCGAACCCAAGCCGCCGAGCTCAATAGCATTCTGGCCTCAGAACACGCCCAAGCCTGGCTGGCCGAGCAGTACGCCGGCTTCCCGGTTGAAGATTGGGGTTGAATCCCTATAGCCCTTTAAGCAGTCGTTAGACTGTGACAATGGGCCGAAGCGGCAGATTGCTTGGTTAAAAACAGCAACCGGAGTGTTATGGTTATCCCGTGTCGGCGTATCCTGCCGTCTCTGTTAACTGGGAATATATGACCATGATGTCCGACCTTAGGCTGCGCAATGTCACCGAACGGGATCTGGAGCGCTGTTTCGCTATAGAACAGATTGCCTATGCCGGTGATGAGGCGGCCAGCAAAGAAAAAATCCTTAAACGCATTCGGCAATACCCCGAAGGTTTTATTGTCCTGGAAAATGATCACGAGGTGATCGGTTTTATCAATTGCGGGGCAACCGACAGGGTAGAGATGGCCGATGATGAATTTAAATCGTTGGTCGGGCATGATCCCAAGGGGAAGAAGATAGTGATTATGTCGGTCGTGGTGCATCCGGACTACCAGCAGCAGGGCATGGCCGGCCGGCTGCTGGTGCACTTTATTGACGCCATGCGAACGCTGGGTAAAACCGACCTATACCTGATGTGCCAAACTGAATTGATCGATCTCTATGCCCGCTATGGATTCGTTTATCTGACCGAATCGGCCTCCGATCACGGCGGTCTGAGCTGGCACGAGATGCGCTTAACGCTCTTACCCTAAGGCGGCGCCAAAAAGGCGCAGCCACCCTGATCCAACTGGGATCGGGTCGAGTATCTATAGCCGAACCCGTCTTTGGAGTCCCGATGAACCAACTCAATCCCAAAAAACTGCTCAACAGCAAATGGACGGCCGTGCAGCCACGCGAAAAAGAAAAGCACTTCCGGATCAGTGAAGTCGAGTTTGACGAGGAAGGCGTGGTAATCGATTGCTTTATCGAGGCGGTCGTGTCGAATAACTTCTACGCCATTCAATGGCAAGACCTTAAAGACAGCACGCGCTGGCTGCAAGGCTGGAAGTAGCACTATTGGCATAGGCACTGTTGGGTTCAATCTATTCGACTGCGCTCGGGCCGTTTGCCACTAAAGCGTCTATTACGCAAAAAACTCTAATGCCTGTTGTATAAAAAATGCATAACCGCCCACGCCCGGCCAACCCTGTTGGCCCATTCAGTAGCTTTGGGTCAAAACTACACACCCCTCAGCTATGCCCTCAATATGACAGCTGTGTGACAACCCCATTACAGCCAGCCCAATCCCCACCGGCCCAATCCCCCCGCAACCCCCGATCTTCCTAGACCAGTCAAATTTCGCCCTGCTTTGGGGTAGGTCATGCCGACGAGGCGATTCATCAGAATGTACTCTTAGGTGCATAAAAGTTTCATCCTTTGGTCACTGGAACGTCAAATACACTCGCTACTGTTGTCTAGACAAATTAACAACAACAGGCAAACGCCATGAGTACTCAAAGTGTCTACCGCAGCCCATCGGCCTCAGAAACTGTTCCTGCTATTGGTTCGGTTAATCGGGCAGCCTTGGTCGGCGCATCACAATCAAATCAGGGTGCAAAGCGCCCGGCTATAGAAATTCGTGGTGTCAGTAAGACCTTTATTCGCGGCACTCGGGCGATCGATGACCTTAGCCTGACGGTGCACCGTGGTGACATGGTGGCCTTAATTGGTCCTTCGGGCTCGGGTAAATCGACGCTGTTACGGCACATCAATGGCCTAACCTACGGTGATCGAGCTGAGACGTCGGACGACATCAGCAGCATCGCCGTCATGTCGAACTATACCCAGCAAGGTGGCAAACGCACCACCCATACCCAGCCAAGCCGTAAGAAAATTGGTTACATCTTTCAGCAGTTTAACTTGGTCAATCGACTGTCGGTTTTAACCAATGTTCTGGTCGGTGGCCTCGGCCATATGCCGGTCTGGCGGGCGACGCTGGGTTGGTTTTCCGCTGCCGAGAAGAGTCAAGCATTGACTGCTCTGGCGCGGGTGGGGATGGCTGAATTTTGTCACCAACGGGCCAGTACCTTATCCGGTGGCCAGCAACAACGTGTTGCCATTGCTCGAGCATTGATGCAAAAGGCTGACATTATCTTGGCCGATGAACCGATCGCTTCGCTCGATCCGGTGGCAGCCAGAGTGGTTATGCAAATTCTCAAAGACATAAACGAACACGATGGTAAGACGGTGGTCGTGACCCTGCATCAAGTGAACTATGCCACCAGCTATTGTCAGCGTGTGGTTGCCTTAAAAAAAGGCAAACTCTATTTCGATGGACCGGCCGCAGAATTGACCACAAATCGTCTCGGCTCGCTCTATGAGGCCAATGAAATAGAAGAGCTGTTGGCCGGCGGATAATCACAGTTTTCCTGCGGTGTTGACGGCGGTCGAATGTGCGGTGTCATCGTGCGATCGATCGAAGTCAGGACCAAGCATGATCTTAAAACGTTTTATAAACCTACCAACCATACTTAGGAGCACCGATGTTAAAAAATGTCTTCAAAACCACAGCGGCCAGACTGCTGGCGGCAACAGCTCTGCTGAGCCCCATCGTCCAGGCGGAAACCGCTGAATTGAACTTTGGCATTATTGCCACCGAATCGACCCAGGGTTTGAAAGACCAATGGATGCCGTTTCTCAACGATATGAGCGAAAAATTGGGGGTTAAAATTAATCCTTTCTTCGCCTCTGATTATGCGGGTGTCATTCAAGCGATGCGTTTTGATAAGGTCGACCTGGCCTGGTACGGCAACAAGTCGGCAATGGAAGCGGTTGATCGGGCGGGCGGCGAAATTTTCGCGCAGACCGTCGACGTCATGGGCAATCCGGGTTACTGGTCGTTATTGATTACCCACCAAGACAACACCGAAATAAACAACGTGGCCGATATGTTGGCCAACGCAGGCAGTCTCACTTTCGGTAATGGTGATCCAAATTCCACCTCGGGTTACCTGGTGCCGTCTTACTATGTTTGGGCCAAAAATGGCGTTGAGCCGAACAAGATATTTAAACGCACGATGAACTCGAATCATGAAACCAATGCGCTGTCAGTGGCGACCAAGAAAGTCGATATCGCTACCAATAACACTGAAAACATGGCCCGAATCCAAGAAAATTTCCCGGATCGTTTTAACGATATAAAGGTCATTTGGAAGTCACCGTTGATTCCATCGGATCCCATTGTTTGGCGTAAAAATCTGGATGAAGCCACCAAATCTGCAATCTATGACTTCATTATGAACTACGGCAAGACTGGCGACGCGCAAGAATTAACCAATCTCAATAATATTGGATGGGCGCCCTTTAAAGCGTCGAGCGATTTGCAATTGTTGCCGATCCGCCAATTGGTCTTATACAAAGAACTGATCCGATTAACGGCCAGCGATATTAAGACCAAAGAGACTGATATAGCGGCCATCAATGCCCAGTTAGGCGAATTGAACCGCATGATGGCGGCGTTGGAAGCACAGCAGTAAGGTTGCCCGCAGGGCGGACCCGCTCTGGCAATCAAACCCCAACCTGAGCAGCAGCGACCTTTTAGGGTCGCTGTTATTCGGCACAAAATCTGGACAACCTATGACCGCTCATCAAGCCATACCCACCCAACCGTCCAACACCGCTGCTACGCAAATGCATTACAGCTCGATCAATCGCTGGCGCGCCCTACGTTCATTGGTGCTTTGGCCCATGGCCGCACTGGTTTTAATCTGGGCCTGGCAGGGTGCTGAAATGGACTTTGGCATGCTGATTCGGGATCGCGCCAATATAGCGATACTGGCCGGTGATTTTTTTCCGCCCAATTTTCAAAACTGGAAGTTCTATGTCGCCGAGATGCTAGTGACTATACAGGTCGCCATCTGGGGCACTCTGCTGGCGGTTATTTTGGCGGTACCCTTTAGTATTCTTAGTGCCGAAAATCTGGTGCCAGTCTGGGTCTATCAGCCGATTCGACGTCTTATGGATGCTGCGCGCGCTATTAATGAGTTGGTGTTTGCCATGTTGTTCGTGGTCGCCGTGGGCCTCGGTCCGTTCGCTGGCGTGATGGCACTTTTTATTCACACTACCGGCGTGCTTGCTAAGTTATTTTCCGAAGCCATTGAGGCTATCGAGCCGGGTCCGGTTGAAGGCGTTCGTGCCGTCGGTGCCAATGGCTTGCAGGAAATTATTTTCGGGGTGATTCCCCAGGTTTTACCGCTGTGGATCTCCTACACCCTGTATCGATTTGAATCGAACCTTCGCTCGGCCACGGTCATTGGCATGGTGGGTGCCGGCGGTATCGGTGTGGTGTTATGGGAATCGATGCGCGGTTTTCAGTTCGCCAATACCTGCGCCATTATTCTGATCATCATTCTCGCCGTGTCGCTGCTCGATATTCTTTCCCAATTCATTCGCAAGTCGTTTATCTAAGGGCACCCGATGCAGGCTCAGGCGCTTAATATAGAAACCTGTCTAGACAAGCCAGATGGTATGGCCGCTGACCCGATATATCGGCAGGTAGCCCTGTTGCTGGAACAGGATATTAGAAGCCATTTAAAACCGGGCGATTTGTTAGCGTCCGAGATGAAACTGGCGAGCCGTTTTAAAGTCAACCGCCATACGGTACGGCGTTCGATCGATCAATTGGTACGTGCCGGCCTGGTCGTAAAACAACAGGGACGGGGCACCCAGGTGGTCTCCAATCAGATCGAATACCTGCTCAACCCAGCCGGTAAGTTTACTAAAAATTTGACCGAGAAAGGCAAGTCGAGTCAAGCACTGTTGCTCGCTACGCGTTCCTACACGGTCGCCACTGTGCCAGCCGGGATAGGGCGTATCTTTGCGCTCCAGTATCCGGCCGGTGGCACCCTGATGGAATTGCAAACGCTGCGCTTTATGGAACAGGTGCCGGTCTGTTTGATTCACCATTACGTGTGGGCGCAGGCGCTGCCCGGTATCGCGACCAGCTATAGCGGGGGGTCGCTGCACCGCCACATCGAAAATCATTATCAACGCACATTGCAGCGCAGTCAGATTCAGTTTTCGGCCGTCCTCGCCACCAACCGGCAGGCGATTCACTTGAAGTGCGCGGTCGACAGTCCGCTGGCGATAGTGCAATCGGTCAATCACGATCAACAGAGTCGGACGTTGGTGGAAGTATCGGTGAGCTACTCCCGCCCCGACCGGCTGCAATATCAAATCGATTTCAATACCACGGAGGTCAGCTGATATGAGCCGACAAGAGTACACCCGCAGTCAATGGCAACGTCTGTTTGCCCTGGCCAATGAACACGACTTACAGGATCTGTATCAGCACGCCGACTGGGCCGCGCCTTATGAACTCAGCCAAGGGCCCGAGACCGGACTGGTGACAGTGCGTGGTCGGGTTAGTGGCGACGGCGCGGCCTTTAATTTGGGCGATGCCAGTGTCACCAAAACGCAGGTGGTGCTGCACGATGGCACCCGCGGTTTTGCCATGACCCTGGGCGCGAATGCCACTCATTCATTGCTGGCCGCGTTACTCGATGCCGCCATGCAGGTACCGCAAGCGGTGCGTCTGGCCGTGCCGATGCGCCAGTTGGCCGCCACTTTGGCGCAGCGTCATGCCGCGCGCCAGCAGCAAATAAGTAGCACCAAGGTTGATTTTTTCACTCTGGTGCGAGGAGATTGATATGACGACTCAAGCACCTACTTCCGCCCAAGCACCTACGCCCGCCCAAGCGCCGAGCGCGGCCGAACAATCGGCGCGCCAATTTCGCCAGATTCTCGATGCCCAATCCTACCCTGGTCGTGCGCTAAGCCTAATGCAAGAAACAGGACCCTTAGATCCAGTCGGCTTATCACCGGCCTGCCAGATATTAGTGGAAAACCTGGTTAATCGAGACGTCCAGGTGGCCTTTGCTGCCAGCCTACCGTCTGCTGAGTTGGCTCGCTGGGTGCGCCTGACCCTGAACAGTGAAGTGGTCGCGGTGGCCGAGGCTGACTTTATAGTCTGCCGCCAGGCCGATCTGGCGCACCTTGATTTGACCCAGCTGGGCCTGGGCACCATGGCCTCGCCTGAGTTGGGCGCTACCCTGGTGATCGACTATCAGGGGCCGGATCTAACTGCCGTGAGCGCTGAAGCGACAGCCGGCTGTGTGCGCTTAACGGGCCCTGGCATCAATCCACAGGGACCGGTGAAGCGTCTGAATCTGACCGAGATCGATGCAGCCTTTTGGCACCAACGGGCCGACTGCAACGGCTCGTTCCCGATGGGTTTTGATATCTTTATCTGCCGCGACTCAGAGCTCATTGCTCTGCCGCGTACCACCCGTATTCAGCTCGAAGGAGACGCCGCATGTATGTAGCCGTTAAGGGTGGCGAACAGGCCATCGACAATGCCCATCGCTTGCTCGCGGCCTACTGTCGCGGCGACGCGCAGGCGGCCGAGGTCTCGGTCGCGCAATTGAGCCAACAGTGTCCGTTTGCCATCAGCCGAATCATGGCCGAGGGCAGCCTCTACGATCGTGACCTGGCCGGTCTTGCTCTGAAGCAGGCTGGGGGTGATTTGGTCGAGGCGATCTTTTTAATCCGCGCCTTCCGCACCACCTTGTCGCGCTTCGGCTACAGTGCCCCGGTCGATACTCGCGCGATGCGCATCGAACGACGCATCTCGGCGGTCTATAAGGATTTACCCGGTGGCCAGGTATTGGGGCCGACCTTCGACTACACCCATCGGCTGCTGAATTTCCAACTGCTGGAAAATCGTGCGCCGGTTCAAACCGACATTGCAACCGCAGCGGCTGTGGACCCGAGCACGGCGACTGACTCGCTCAGCGCTCATCGGGTGAGCGATTTGCTGCGTCAGGAAGGGTTGCTGTCATCGCCCACTGCGAGCGCGGGCGAACCGGTCGACCTGTCGCTTGAGCCATTGACCTTTCCAGCGCAGCGCACTACCCGGTTGCAAGCCTTAGCACGTGGCGATGAAGGCTTTCTAATGTCCATGGCCTACTCGACTCAGCGCGGGTATGCGCGCAATCATCCCTTTGCCGGCGAAATCCGCATGGGCTGGGTTGAAGTCGAGTTCTACTGCGCCGAGATGGACGACACCCTGTGTTTGGGTGAAATCGAAATCAGCGAATGTGACATGGTCAATCAGTTCGTCGGCAGCAAGGACGCCTTGCCACAGTTTACCCAAGGCTATGGCCTCAGCTTCGGCTACAACGAACGAAAAATTATGGCCATGGCGTTGGTCGATCGCGCGTTGCGCGGCGACGAATTTAATGAGCCGGAGGACGCCCCGGCCCAGCAACAGGAATTTGTTCTGGCCCATTGCGATGCCCTCGATGCCTCCGGCTTTGTGTCGCATCTTAAACTGCCCCATTACGTCGATTTTCAATCGGAGTTGGAATTGATTCGCAGCTTACGCGCCAAGGCCAGTGCGCAACAGCCTACCGAAAACCCGAGCGATAAGCGCTCGCAACCGTCCGTCCGCCCATCCCACGCTGACGCTCTGGAGGTCACCGATGACAGTGCACGCTAAGGTCCAACCGATTCACTATAACTTCGGTTATCTCGATGAGACCACGAAAAAAATGATCCGCCGGGCCTTGCTCAAGGGCATTGCCATTCCCGGTTATCAGGTGCCGTTCGGTGGTCGCGAGATGCCCATGCCCTATGGTTGGGGTACCGGCGGCATTCAGATCACCGCCGCCATTATTGCACCGGATGAGGTCTTGAAGGTGATCGATCAGGGCGCCGATGACACCACCAATGCGGTCTCGATTCGTAAGTTTTTCCATCAGGTGAGCGGCGTGGCGACGACCACCGAAACGGCGCAGGCCTCATTGATCCAAACCCGGCATCGCATTCCCGAGCGGCCCTTGCAGGAACATCAGATACTGGTGTTCCAGGTGCCGATTCCGGAACCGCTGCGCTTTATCGAACCGAGTGAAAGTGAAACCAGCAAGATGCATGCTCTAGCGGAGTACGGCGTGATGCACGTAAAACTGTACGAAGACATTGCCCAATACGGCAAGATCGCTACCGCTTATGCCTACCCGGTCGAGGTCAATCAACGCTATATCATGGACCCGTCGCCGATCCCGAAATTCGACAACCCCAAGTTGCACCAGTCGGCAGCACTGCTGTTGTTTGGCGCCGGTCGTGAGAAACGCATTTATGCTGTGCCGCCCTATACCGATGTGAAGAGTTTGGAGTTTGACGACTACCCCTTTGAGATCGAGCAGTGGCCCGACAACTGCGCGGTGTGCGACGCCGGTGACAGTTTCCTCGATGAAATAGTGCTCGATAACGCCGGGCGACGAGAATTTATCTGCTCCGATTCCGATTACTGTCAGGCGCGGGTTGCCCAGGGCTTTCAGGGCAGTGCCAATCGCGTGAGCGAAACCGTGCAAGGAGAACAGGATGTTTAACTACCAAGGCAAGGCACCGACCAGTCTGTTATCGGTTAAGAATTTGACCCGTCTTTATGCGCCGAACACCGGTGCTCAGGATGTGTCGTTTGAGCTCTATCCGGGTGAAGTCCTGGCCATTGTCGGGGAATCCGGCTCCGGCAAGAGCACCCTATTGCAGAGTTTGTGTGGCAGTGTGCCGCCCGACGCCGGCCAGGTCATCTATCAGGATACGGCCGGTCAAAGCCAGTCGCTCTATGAACTGTCGGAAGCACGTCGGCGGCTGTTGATGCGCACCGATCTCGGCCTGGTGCATCAGAACCCGCGTGATGGCCTGCGCTTGCGCGTCAGTGCCGGGGGCAATATCAGCGAACGACTGATGGCCGTCGGCGCGCGCCACTATGGCCAACTGCGTGCCACCAGTACGGAGTGGATGCGCCAGGTCGAGCTGGACACCCAACGCATCGACGACATGCCGACGCAATTTTCCGGCGGCATGCAGCAACGCCTGCAAATTGCCCGCACCCTGGCCACGGCCCCGCGCCTAGTCTTTATGGACGAACCGACCGGTGGTCTCGATGTGTCGGTACAGGCGCGCATTCTCGATCTGTTGCGTTCCCTGGTGCGCGAATATCAACTCTCGGTGGTACTGGTCACGCACGATCTGGCGGTGGCACGGCTGCTCTCCGATCGGATGATCGTGATGAAAGACAGCCGCGTGATCGAGACCGGTTTAACCGATCAGGTGCTCGACGATCCACAACACGCTTACACCCAGTTATTGGTTAACTCTGTGCTGAGTTTTTAAGGAATCTGTATGCAAACGATGGCGATTGACGTTCGAAATTTATCCAAGACCTTTGTCCTGCATCACCACCAGGAAGTCCGCTACCAGGTGCTGCGCGATTTTAATTTGCAGGTCGCACGCGGCGAGTGTGTGGTGTTGAAAGGCGTCAGCGGCTCGGGTAAGAGTACGCTACTGAAGAGTCTGTTTGGCAACTACCTGTGCGAGCAGGGCGAGATCATTTACCACTTCGATAACCAACAGATTGATCTGTTGAGTGCGCCGGATTTTCAAAAACTGAATTTGCGTGCGCATTATGTTAATTACGTCAGCCAGTTTTTGCGCGTGGTGCCGCGGGTGGCGACCTTGGATATTGTCAAGGAGCCACTGTTGGCCGCTGGGGTCGAGGTTGATGTTGCCATTGACGCGGCCCAGCGGCTGTTAACCACCCTGAATATCCCCGAACACCTCTGGGCTCTATCGCCGCTGACCTTTTCCGGTGGTGAGCAGCAACGGGTCAATATCGCGCGCGGCTTTATTCGCCCGTCGCCCTTTCTGCTACTCGATGAACCGACCGCGTCACTGGACAGCGTCAACCGCCGGGTGGTGATCGAACTGATCAATGCCGCCAAACAACAGGGTTCGGCGATTGTCGGCATTTTTCACGATGAAGAAGTACGCGACTGTGTTGCCGATCGGGTGGTGGACTTTGCCCCCGTGCTGGTCCAAACCGGGGAGTTAAGCGCATGAGTAACAGTTCAGAACAGATCTTCAGTGGGGCTCAGTTAGTGCTCAATAATGAGGTGGTGCTCGGCACCCTGGTGGTGCAAAACGGCCTGATTCAGGAATGCCAGAGTGGCGCCTCGAGCCTGCCGCAGGCGATCGATTGTCGCGGTGACTACTTGCTACCCGGCCTCATCGAACTGCACACCGACAATATGGAAAAGCACTTTGTACCTCGGCCCGGTGTGCAATGGCCGGGTCGATCGGCGGTGCTGACCCACGATGCCCAGGTGATTGCCTCGGGCATCACCACCGTGTTCGATGCCGTCTCCATTGGTGATATCAAGGCCGATGGTTTTCGCTTGAAGAGTCTGCATTATATGTTGTCGTCGCTGGTGGAAACCTGCGCACTGGGCCTGACACGCGCGGACCACCTGGTGCATTTGCGCTGTGAAGTCAGCCATAAAAGCTGCCTAGAACTGTTTACCGAGTTGTCCGATAATCCCCTGGTGCGCCTGGTCAGTATTATGGATCATGCGCCCGGCCAACGGCAGTTTGCCCGGCTCGATAAGTACATTCAGTATTATCAAGGCAAGATGAACTTTAGCGATGCCGAGATGACGGCCTTTATCGCCAGCCATCAGCAAAGCAGTGAGCTCTATAGCACCCCCTTCCGTCAGCAGATTGCCGCGCATTGCCAGGGCGCAACCATTCCACTGGCCAGTCACGACGATGCCACGCTGGCGCACATCGAGGAATCGCTGTCCTTTGGTATGTCGATCGCGGAATTCCCGACCACCCTCGAAGCGGCCCAGGCAGCCCATCAGTCAGGTATGAAAGTGCTCATGGGCGCACCCAATATAGTGCGCGGCGGCTCGCACTCGGGCAATGTCGCCGCCGCCGAGCTGGCCCAAGCCGGTGTGCTCGATATTCTGTCCTCGGACTATTACCCAAACAGCCTGTTGGATGCGGCCTTTCAGTTGGCCGGTCTCGACAACCCCTACAGCCTGGCCGATGCGATTCGCACCGTGACCTCAACCCCGGCGGCGGCGGTTGGCCTGACCGATCGCGGCAGCCTGGTGGCCGGATTGCGTGCCGACCTGGTGCGCGTGCGTTGGCAACATGATCATCCGCTGATTCAGCAGGTTTGGAACCAGGGCGAGCGGGTCTACTGATGAGCAGCGGCAAACTCTATTACCTGATCGGTCGTTCCGGCAGTGGCAAGGACGCCATTCTTGAGCGGTTACGTCATTATCCCGGGGTCGTCGTCGCGCATCGCTATATCACGCGTGCCGCCGATGCCGGATCGGAAAACCATATCGCGCTGACCGCGGCCGAGTTCAGTCGGCGCGAGCAAGCCGGGGCGCTGTTGTTTGCCTGGCAAGCGCACCAACTGCATTACGGCGTCGGCATCGAAGTGCACCATTGGCTGGCCGCGGGCCTGCAGGTGTTTGTTAATGGCAGCCGAGACTATCTGCCTGAAGCACGGGCACGTTTGGGCGCGCAGTTGATCCCGGTGCTGGTGACCGTGGCCGACGAAACGTGCCGGCAACGGCTGCACCAACGGCGACGCGAATCACCGGACCAGATCAGCGAACGGATGCAACGCCAGATCGAGGTACCCATTGAGGACGCCCTGGTGATCGACAATAACGGCCCACTCGACGCCAGCCTGGCACAGCTGGCCCGCCAACTGCCGGCCCTAGGGCTGGTGGCAGAGGGAGTCCAATGATCGCGCCAAATTTGGGCACCTCGGCCAAGCCGCTAGCCCATAAGGGGCATGGGTTTACAAGGAGGGGGCGGAATGCCATTGCCTGTCCCGCTAAGGTTAGCGCAGGAGCTAATGGTGTCTGTCCCAGTAAGAAAGATGCCTGTCCCCACAAGGGGTGGCCTGTTCCGCGCTTTGGGTTGATGGTGGGTTTGGGTCTATGAAGCTGCGCTTTTTGGGAACCGGGGATGCACGTCAGGTGCCGGTTTGGGGTTGTCATTGTCCGGCTTGTGAACGTGCCCTGTTGCTCAGTACGTATCAGCGTACTGGCAGCTGTGTGGTCTTAACGTTAGCCGGCCGCAACTTTCTGATCGATGCCGGCAATACCCGGCTCGCCGAGCGCTTTGCGCCCAATGAGTTGGCGGGTATCTTTCTCAGTCATTTTCACGCTGATCATCTGCTCGGCTTGTTTCATTTGCGTTGGGGGCAGGGTGAGCCAATACCGGTGCACTGTCCGCGCGATCGAGTCGGTTGCGCCGACCTCTATAAAAACAATGGCTTGCTCGATTTCAGGCCGATCAAGAAAGCCTTTCAGACCCAGTCGTTTGCGTTATCGCTGGACGCTGTAACCCAGCCTCAAACAGTGTTGCAGGTCACGGCCATACCGCTCAATCACAGTAAGGCCACCCTGGGTTATTGCTTCGAAGCCGAGGGGCAGAAATTTGCCTACCTGTGCGATACCAAGGGCCTGCCCGCAGCGAGCGAGGAATTCCTGTTGGCCTGGCAGCCGGACCTATTGATTATCGACTGCACCTTTCCACCCGGACTGGCCGACGCCCATGCGGCCAACCACAATGACTTAACGGACGTCCTAGACCTGTCCGCGCGTTTTGCCAGCGCCGGCCAAAGACCCTCGATCTGCTTGACCCATCTGTCGCATCAGATGGATAGCTATCTGATGGCCCAGCAAGACTGCCTACCCGAGAATGTTTGGCTGGCGTACGACAATCAGGAAATTGCCCTTGAACACGGTAATACGCATCAACCTCGGCCCCTGAACTAGAGGCTGTGGTTGGACATAATGGCCACCTTTTGGTGGATCAGGATCGCAAGGTTTTTTAGCCAGTGGAGCCACATATGAACCAAACCCCAATCTCCAAACCGCAAACCCCAATCCCTAATGCAGGGCCTGCACTGCTTGGCGCTAGCCCCCGTATCGGTGCACAGACTGTGTTGCTAGACAGCCACTTTGGCTATGCCAACGAAGTAGGGCAGCGCTGTAAACTTAATAATGTGCGCATGGATGACTATTCCTATGTCTGTGACGACTCCGATTTGATCCATACCACCCTGGGCAAGTTTTGTTCGATCGCCGCCCATACCCGGATCAATCCCGGTACCCATCCGATGCACAAAGCGGCCTTGCACCATTTCACCTATCGCAGTCGGCAATTCGGCTTGGCAGATGATGACGACGCAGACTTATTCGCGTGGCGACAAAACAGCCCTGTCAACATCGGTCACGATGTCTGGATCGGTCACGGTGCTGTGATTACCGCAGGCGTCAGCATCGGCAATGGTGCCGTGATTGGCGCCAATGCCGTGGTCACCAAGGATGTGCAGCCCTTCGAAGTGGTTGGTGGTGTGCCGGCCCGACGGATCCGATTTAGGTTTGCGTCCGAGGTTGTCGAGGGTTTGCAGGAGATAGCCTGGTGGCATTGGTCCCATGCGACCCTGGCGGCTGCGATGCCAGACTTTAGAAACTTTGCAGCTGCTGACTTTGTTGAGCGTTATCGTGCCCGGTCGTGAGCTGCGTCTATATGAATTGTATTGGGCATTAATGGCTCGGTGTCGAGTACCAAAAGTGCGTGTCCGTTCAATGCCTCCGTTCAATGCCCGGCCGCTGGACGGAGAGCTTTAATATCCAAAACTCGTTGTGCTGCTGGCAATAACGATGATCAAGGCCATTAAATCGATCCCTTTACGCCACAACACCAGTAAGATCGCTAGGGCCAAAACATAGCTGGCGACCAGAGTGATCAGCGTCAGCAGGCCGCCCCAATGCCAGCGCTTAAGGCCCCTAATTAAGGTCGACGGCATAC
>NZ_CEYAVF010000019.1:0-8850 GCF_982785585.1 Reinekea sp.
GCTGGCATGGCGCTGGGATGGGGGGTTGGAGTTGGCGTTGGGTGTTCGATATATCGGCCACAGGCCGCATAAAAAGGTTAAATCTTAAATTCCAGGCATAAAAAAAGCAGCTCTAAGCTGCTGATTTTAAATAATGTATTGGTCGGGCATAGAGGATTCGAACCTCTGACCCTCGCCACCCCATGACGATGCGCTACCTGACTGCGCCAATGCCCGACTGTCTGAGTATTCTAAGCTAACATATTGAAAAACAAAAGGTTTTTACTCTGATTTTTACGATTTATGCAATAAAACCAGAACCGCCTCTAACTCTTCAATCATTTCTTTAATCAATGTCTGGTGCTCCTGCTGGGCTTGCTCGGAGTCTTCGGGGTCGGTCATCTTTTGCCGTGCACCGCCGATGGTATAGCCGTCTTCATAGAGGAGGTGCCGAATTTGACGAATCAACATGACATCACCGCGCTGATAATAGCGGCGATTGCCCCGGCGTTTGACGGGGCTCAGTTGTGGAAATTCCTGCTCCCAATAGCGCAAAACGTGTGGTTTTACGGCACACAATTCACTCACTTCACCAATGGTGAAATAACGTTTGCCTGGGATTACAGGTAATTCATCATTCTGGCTCGGTTCCAACATAATTTTCGACGGTCACCTTCAGTTTCTGTCCGGGCCGGAAGGTAACCACTCGACGAGCCGAGATCGGGATCTCTTCACCCGTTTTCGGATTCCGTCCAGGGCGTTGCCGCTTATCCCGGAGATCGAAGTTGCCAAAGCCGGACAACTTCACCTGTTCGTTATGCACTAGACTTTCTCGTATTTCTTCGAAGAAAATCTCAACCATTTCTTTGGCTTCACGCTTATTGAGACCTAATTCCTCATATAAACGGTCTGCCATCTCTGCTTTGGTCAGGGCCATGGTGGGCTCCTTAGCCCCGCAAAACCGCATCTAGGCGCGTTTGTAGGGTGTTAATGATCAAATCCATGAAGCGATTAATTTCGTCATCAGTCAGAGTGCGTGAGGAATGCTGCCAGGTCAAGCCCATCGCAATACTTTTTCTTTTTGAATCGATTCCTTTGCCGCGGTAGATATCGAACAGATTTAGGCTCACCAGATCGTCACCGGCCATCTCGCGCACCGTATCCAAGACGGAACTGACCGACACCACTTCATCAATCACCACCGCCAAATCTCGCGTGCTCGCAGGCTGCTTCGACAGGGGGCGGAACTTCGGCAAGAGCGCCGGCAAGGTGCGATCTAACCGAACCTCAAACAGATATACGTTTTGCTTAAAGCCAAAACTTTTCGCCAAGTTCGGGTGTAAGGCGCCCAAATGGCCCACCAGCTTGCCGTTGCGTTCGATTCGAGCACATTGGCCCGGGTGCAGCGCGCTGTTGGTGCCGTTAACAATCTCAAACTCGACACCCTTGATATGGCCTAAGAGCTGCTCGACATCGCCTTTCAGGTCGTAAAAGTCGACACTCTCACCGTTTTCATACCAGCCCTTGGCGGCACGCGAGCCGGTAATGACCCCGGCTAACATATCGACTTGCTCCAGACCCTTATTTTCCACGCGAAAGCGCTGACCGGTCTCAAACAGGCGCACCTGCTCTTGCTGGCGATTCAGGTTGTGCTGCACGGCCTTTAACAAACCCGGCCAGAGCGATACCCGCATGGCGGACAGGTCAGCCGATATCGGGTTGGCCAATTTCAAGCTGTTGAGATTGGGAAACATCAGTTCCTGGACGCCGGGTTCCACAAAGCTGAAGGTGATGGCTTCTTGGTAACCCAGAGACACCATACGATCGACTAATGCCGCCACCGGTGTCGCCTGCTCGGCCGGACCTTGGGGCTTCATGGCCACTTTTGGGGCGGTTACCGGCAGGTTGTCGTAACCGACGATGCGGGCAAGCTCTTCGATCAAATCGGCCTGTATGGCCATATCGAAACGCCAGCTGGGCGCCTGAACCTGCCAATGGCCTTCGGCTTCGGTTAGCAGGGTAAAGCCCAGACCGACTAGAATTTGTTTGATGCGCAGATCATCGATCGACATCCCCAGACTGCTGGTGACCACGCTTGAATAGAGGTCGATCACGGCCCGCTTGGGAATATACTCAGCCTGCTCCTTGACGATCAGCGGACCGGCCTGGGCGCCACAGATGCTGGCCAACAGTGCACTGGCTCGCTCGATGGCGGCTTCTTGCAAACGGCTGTCGACACCGCGTTCGAAGCGGTGGCTGGAATCGGTGTGCAGACCCTTGGCACGGGCCTTACCGGCCAGCTCAATGGGCGCAAAAAAGGCGCTTTCCAGAAACACCGAGGTGGTCGTGGCGGACACGCCGCTATGAACACCGCCCATAATACCGGCCATCGCGAGCGGGCCGGCGGCATCGGCGATCACCAGGATGGAGGGATCCAGTGCGATCTCCTGCCCGTCCAGCAAGACCAGTTTTTCATCGGCACGCGCCTTGCGCACGACGATTTTTTCGTTCAATTGCTGTAAATCGAAGCCATGCATCGGCTGACCGAGTTCCAACATCACATAGTTGGTAACATCGACCACGGCATCGATCGAGCGAATACCACTGCGGCGCAGCCGTTCCACCATCCAGATCGGTGTGGCGGCACTGATATCGACCTGATGTAGGACACGGCCAACATAGCGTGGGCAACCCTTGCCATCTTCAATGGTGACGTCAAACAGATCTTGATGCTGCACCGGGACGGCGGCCAGATCGGGCGCGTGCATCGGCAAATCGTTGAGCACCCCCACCTCGCGCGCCAATCCGCGCAGACTCAAGCAATCGGCCCGGTTGGGGGTCAGATCGACTTCGATGGCGATGTCGTCTAGCTCGTAGTAAGTGCGAATATCCTGACCGACCGGCGCATCGGCCGGCAGTTCGAGAATACCCTCGTGTGCGGCCGATAAGCCCAGTTCCTTCTCGCTGCACAACATGCCGAAGCTGTCGACATCGCGCAGCTTGGCCTGTCCGATATTGAGGTTGCCAGGCAACACCGCACCGACCTGAGCGAAGCCAACTTTTAGGCCTGCCCGGGCATTGGGTGCGCCGCAGACCACCTGAACATTCTCGCTGCCGGTGGACACGGTACAGACTTGCAGCTTGTCGGCATTGGGATGGCGCTCGCAGCTGATGATTTCGGCGACGATCACACCACTGAAGGCTTCAGCAACGGGCTCAAAGCCTTCCACTTCCAGACCGGCCATGGTGACCTGGTCCATTAATTCTTGGGCGCTAACGGATGGATTCACCCAGCTACGCAGCCACTTTTCACTCACTTTCATTGTCTAGGTCCTGTTGCGGAATCAGTTGAATTGACGCAGGAATTGCAGGTCGTTATCGAAGAACAGGCGTAAGTCATTCACGCCGTAACGCAACATCGCCATCCGTTCCACACCCATGCCGAAGGCAAAACCCTGATACTGGTCAGGATCGACACCCGATGCACGTAACACATCGGGATGCACCATGCCGCAGCCGAGCACTTCGAGCCAACCGGTGTGGCTACAGACTCGACAGCCTTCGCCATTACACATAACACAGGCAATATCGACCTCAGCACTGGGCTCGGTGAAGGGGAAATAGGAGGGCCGAAAGCGGACCTTAAGTTCTTTTTCGAAGAACACCCGCAGGAATTCTTCGATGGTGCCCTTCAGGTCGGCAAAGCTGACCTGCTTGTCGATCATCAGGCCTTCCATCTGGTGGAACATAGGGCTGTGCGTCAGGTCGGAATCGCAGCGATAAACCCGGCCCGGGCAGACAATACGGAACGGCGGCTGGCCGTTTTCCATGGTACGCACCTGGACCGGTGAGGTATGGGTGCGCAACAGGGTGTTGACGTCGAAGTAGAAGGTATCGTGCATCGCCCGCGCCGGATGGTGCGACGGGATATTGAGCGCTTCGAAGTTGTGGTAGTCGTCTTCCACTTCCGGACCGGTGGCGATGGTGTAACCGATATTGGTGAAGAAGGCCTCCATGCGCCGCAGCGTCATGGTTACTGGGTGTAAGCCGCCCTTCTGCTGGCGTCGACCGGGCGCGGTAACATCGAGCTTTTCTGCCGCCAGTTGCTCGGCCAAGGCGTTTGCTTCGATACTGGCTTTACGCGCATTGATGGCGTCCGATACCGCGTCCTTGACCTCATTGATCAGGGCGCCGGCGGCGGGCCGTTGCTCCGCGGTTAACTTACCCAGCGATTTCAGCTGGGCGGTAATTTCACCTTTTTTGCCCAGATAGCGAACCCGCAGGTCATCTAGGGACTGGGCATTGGTCGCCTCTTTAACCGCCGCTAAGGCGTCTTCGTGCAACTTATTCAGGGTATCCATTTACCGTGCCTACTCCCGTAATTCGGAACAAATAAAAAGCCTTCACTATAAAGAAGGAAATGAAATAAGCAACTGATCTAACAGGATTTTTCCGCCGTGCAGATCAATCTAATGCTTGAACAGCGAGTCGGAAAAAGTACGCTCGCAAAAATGGCAACGCAGCTGTACCTGGTTAGGATTGGAGCTGACATAAAAACGGCTCGAGACCGGTTCAGAATGGGAAATACAGTTGGAATTGGGGCAGGCAAAGATGCCGACAAAGGCGGCCGGCAAGCCGATCTGAAATTTGGTCACCACTCGGTAACCTTCGATAATATTCACCGTCGCATCAGGGGCATAGAGTGCCATCTCGGCCGCGTCCTGCTCCGAAAACAACCAACCCTCAACCTTGATAATATCCTTTTGGCCACTGCCCTTGGACGGCAAGTTCAGACCGACGGTGACCCGAGCCTGACCATTGCGCGCTTGAATGCGCGCCAGGATATTGAGCCCCTGCCCGGCCGGTATATGGTCGATCACGGTGCCGGTTTCAATTGCCTCGACGGCCATGGTTTCACGCATCGTTCAATTCCTTAATGGTTTCATTGAGCACCAAGGCGAGCAGCGCTTCGCGGGCGTAGACACCGTTTTCGGCCTGTTGAAAGTAGTAGGCGAACGGCGACGCATCGACGTCCGGATGAATTTCATCGATGCGCGGCAAGGGGTGCAGCACCTTCATATTGGGTTTGGCGTGCGCCAGCATCTCGGCCCGGAGCACATACTGGGAGGCGATATGCATATATTCAGTAGGATCGAAGCGCTCTTTTTGCACGCGAGTCATATAGAGGATATCGACCTTGCTCACGGCTTCTTCAAGCGTCTCGACATAGCGGAACGACACCCCCTTTTCGATCAGGCTCTGCTCGATATAGGACGGCATCTTAAGCACTTCCGGGGCGACAAAGTAGAAAGTCGGGTTAAACCAGGTCAAGGCTTGCGCCAAGGAATGCACGGTTCGACCGTATTTCAAATCCCCGACGAAGGCGACCGACAGGTTACTCAGCTGGCCTTGGCATTCGGCGATCGAGAATAGATCGAGCAAGGTTTGGGAGGGATGTTGATTGGCCCCATCACCGCCATTGATCACCGGCACGTTGGCCACCTCGGCCGCCAAGCGCGCGGAACCCTCTTTCGGGTGGCGCATAATAATGGCATCGGCATAAGCGGACATCATCTGGATGCTGTCGGTAAGGGTTTCGCCCTTTTTGGTGGAGGTATGAGAGCTGTCCGAGAAACCGATTAGGGCGCCCTGTAATCGTTGCACCGCAGTCTCGAACGAGAGTCGGGTTCGGGTTGACGGTTCAAAGAAACAGCTGGCGATGACCTTATTGGCCAAATAGGGCCCCGGGCCCTGTGCCTTGAAGATGCCGGCCAGTTGGACAATCAGTTCCAAATCGGTGCGACTGAGATCGCTGATTGAGACTATATCTTTGCGATAAAGAGGGTTGGCCATAGGGGTGCTCAATACAGATTTGCGGCATTATAGCAAACTGAGGCCACTAAGGAATAACTCAGGTTGTTAAAAGCGCGTTAAAACTATTTGCCAAATTTCAGATATAAAAAAGGCCTATCTTTCGATAAGCCAGATTTATTCTAAATGGTGGAGCTAAGCGGGATCGAACCGCTGACCTCCTGCATGCCATGCAGGCGCTCTCCCAGCTGAGCTATAGCCCCTCAACAGGTGCGACGCATATTAATCAGCAGACCCCACCCTGTCAACAGTTTTCTATTTCTTTTTTCCCATTAAATTCAATGGCTTAGCCTAGCGACCCTATTGGCCGCCGGTTTTGTTCAATTGCTGATACTGGCGCTCCAGGGATTTGAGTTTTTTCTTACCCAGCCCACCCAGCACCCCTATGGCGTGGCGCAGCCGACCTCGGGTCATATCCGGGCCCAACAAGGCCATGGCGTCCATGACCGAGACTGAGGCGGCCGAACCGGTAATGGCGATAAAGATCGGCGCGTTCACATCTTTGAGCTTTTGCTCGCGCTGTTCGGCGACGGCCTTGATATCGGCAAAGATACCCGCCTTAGTCCAGTCTTGGCGTGCCTCCAGCTTCCACAGCACCCATTGCAGCAGTTGCATCAGCTCTTCGTTTTCGGTTTTCAAATCGGCGAAGCTGGCCTCGCTGATGGCCGGGTTGCCCTGAAAGAAAAACATCAACAGCGGCGCTATATCGGCCAGCGTGTCGGCGCGGGCCTGCACCAGCGGCATCAACTGGGTGGCAAAGGTCTCATTGAATTTCCAATCGACTAGGCGCTGCAGCAACTGGGCTGGCGTGTGATGCTCGCGAATGTACTTGCCATTGAGCCAATTGAGCTTGTCCAGATCGAAGACCGGACCACCGAGTGACATTCGATTGATATCAAACGCCTGCACCATGGCATCCAGACTGAAGATCTCTTCGCCATTGGGCATGGTCCAGCCCATCATGCCGAGAAAGTTCACCAGAACCTCAGGCAGAATGCCCATTTCACGATAGTAGGTAATCGACGTTGGGTTCTTACGCTTGCTCAACTTCGACTTATCGGTGTTGCGGAGCAACGGCAAGTGGGCATAGATCGGCGGCTGCCAACCGAAATACTGATACAGGGCCAACTGCTTCGGCGTTGAGGAGATCCATTCTTCGCCGCGCATGATGTGACTGATTTCCATCAGATGGTCATCGACAACACTGGCCAAGTGGTAGGTTGGTAGGCCGTCGGACTTCATCAAGACCTGCATATCAACCTGCTGCCATTCGATCTCAACGTCGCCGCGCAATAGATCCTTAATAATGCAGGTGCCTTCTTCAGGCACGACCATGCGCACCACATGACTCTCACCGGCGGCCAGTTTAGCGGCAACTTCGGTCTCACTCAGATGACGACAGTGACCGTCATAGCCAATATCGTCTCCGGCCAAACGCTGCGCCTCACGCAGGGTATCTAAGCGCTCTGAACTGCAGAAACAGTGAAAGGCGTGCTTCTGCTCAAGTAATTGCAGGCTATAGCGCTGATAAATATCCTTGCGATCGGATTGGCGATACGGACCAAAGGGACCGCCGATGTCCGGGCCTTCGGACCAGTTCAGACCGAGCCACTTCAGGCTATCTAGGATTGCTTGCTCAGACTCCGGGGTCGAGCGCACCTGATCGGTGTCTTCGATCCGCAGAATGAATTCCCCGCCCTGGCTTTTGGCAAATACGGTATTAAAAAGGGCGATATAGGCCGTGCCCACATGCGGGTCGCCGGTCGGTGAAGGCGCAATACGGGTGCGAATTTTGGTCATATAGGAGCAAATCTCTTTGGTTGAGTTCGAAAGCGCGCAATTATAGCGCTGCAGAGGGCGGGTAGCCAGAACGTCGCTTGGCCGGTGCCGGTGGGTAACGGAAAAATGCGGCAGAATGGGCGCTCAGGACCTAAAATAGATCCTCTTGTCGCAGTGCCAGGGGCGGACTGGGCGGCAGATCGATGCGCCCTACCCGTTTAGAGTCGGCACGGGACTCGGTTAGTGCGGCAGTTCACTGGCCAGCGCAATCCGATTGCGACCATTGGCTTTGGCCTGATACAGCGCCAAATCGGCACGATGCGCTAAGGCCGAGGCATCTTCGCCCGGCGTCCAGGTGGCCACCCCAGCACTGAAGGTGACATTGATTTCAACAGGGCCCTGATGATGAGTCAGCTTCTCAAAGCCGCTGCGCACCTCATCTAACAACAGGGCCGCCGTGGCCTCATCGGTATCGGGTAAGATCAGCGCGAATTCCTCACCGCCGTAACGACCAATCACATCTGTGAGCCGGAAACGTTGCTTTAGATAGAGCGCCAGCGCGCGAATAACCCGATCGCCCATGGCATGCCCATAGCTGTCGTTAACCTGCTTAAAACGATCGAGATCGATCATCACAAAGGTCAGCGGCAAGGCAGCCTCGAGGTTTTGGCCAATCAGCTTGGCCAGGGTGTCGAGGGTATGGTTGTGGTCCACTAGGCCGGTCAAGCTGTCTCGGATCATCTGCGCGCGCAGGCCCCGATGCCGCCGACATCGGTTGAGTACGGTGGCAATCAGCACCGTTTTCGGCACCGGCTTGGTGAGAAAATCATCCCCACCTCGGCCGACGGCATCGAGCTGTTTGTCGATATCGGATTCGGCCGATAAATAGAGGATCGGGATCGAGTCGTATTTATCCTGCTGGCGAATCACTTGCGCCAGTTCCGGCCCCATACAGCCGGGCATATAGATGTCCATCAGGATGGCATCGGGATTGAAGCTTTCAATAACCTCCAGCACTTCGAACGGGTCGTTAACATTGCGGGTAAACAGGCCGGCGTAGTTTAGTGTGCGTTCGGCGTACATGGCCTGGGCGCGCGAGTCATCCACCACCAAAACCCGAAACGGTGGCTCGGAGCGCAACGAATAGACACCGATCAGTTGCTCGATCAAAATATCCACATCCATCTGGCCGACATAGAGGGCAATGCCATTGGCACGCAC
>NZ_CEYAVF010000019.1:8950-14174 GCF_982785585.1 Reinekea sp.
TCGTTAAAGCACAGATACACCGGCTTGCGACCGGCCGAGACCTGCTTCAGGGCCATGTTGTCATTGGCACGCGAACAGGCCGTGGCGATCTGACCGATGGCGGTATTGAGCTGTTCGAGCACATCGCTCGATGGCGTGATATGGGCCTCCGCTGCGGCCAACACCGCAACGAGTTGACCAGAAGCCTCCGCCAATGGCATAAAGCCGTGCCGCTCGGCCAACCCGACCAATTTGGTCGCCGCCAGGGTGAATTCGTTGAACCAGACTTCCTGCCAATGCACCTCGGCCAGTTGCCCCCAACTGTTCACAACATGTCGGGCCTCCTCATAGACCCGTCGGGCAAAATGATCTTTAAGCTGAACCAACTGCTGCTGTTTATCACTCATGTGTGATGATGGGTCCTTTATCTCGACTGCTGACAGCTGGCAACGGTGCATTTTAAAACGGCTGACCGATGCCACTAGTATCTACCTATAAGGTTAGATGCTAATCGCATAGTCTGCGAACTAAAGGCTGCGTCGTCGGCGCTGTTTGACGAGGCGATGTCGAGCGGCGCGGAATTCGCGCGCGGCGATCGGCTCGGCACGGCGATAGAGCGAACGCTCAATAAGGTCGGCTAGCACCCACAACCCGCTGTGGCTCGGGTGCTGCGCCGCCAAACGCTGAAAATAGGTCTGCACCGTTTCCGCATCGGCGCGGGCACCGTACCAACGTTCGATGCGCGCCAAGCTGCGGTAGGGTTCTCGTTGGCGGGTGGGCCAGGTCAGCATGCCCAAACCCCAGGCCAGCGCGAAGCCGACTAGGGCCATCAAACTGAGGATGGCGATGGCCAGCTTCAGGGGTGAAAAGCGCCCAAAGGCCGACTCGAACCAAGCCTTGGCCACGCTGTTGTCGTAATCCAGAATCAACACCTGCCATTGATATAACATCGAGTCCCAGTAAAGACTCAGCCCATTTAACAGGCTGAGCGACCCCATTCGGGACAACAGTGGCAGATCGCCGGGCTGGGAGCGGCGAAACAGGGTATCCAAGTTCATCTCGATCCGATCGGGGGCCACCGCCGCCGTGGGGTCGATACGCTGCCAGCCTTGACCGAGCCAGACCTCAAGCCAAACATGCGCCTCCATCTGGCGCACTTGCACATAATCCCCGGTCGGGTTGTAGGTGCCGCCTAGATAGCCGCCCACTAGGCGGGTGGGAATGCCGACCGAGCGCAAAATATAGCCCACCGCGCTGGCGTAGTGCGAGCAGAAACCCCGGCGGCCGGTGAGCCAAAAATCGGCCAGACTTTGGTCGCCCGGATAGGCCGGCGGCTGCAGGGTGTAGAAAAAACCTTCGGTTCGAATATGGTGCATTAGGCCATCGATAAAGTCGCCGTCACTGGCGTATTGCGCGCGCTGGGTCTGAGCCCATTGGCGCAAAGGCTCGTTGCCCTGCTCCGGCAATAGCACATTGGACGCGATCAATCCGCTTTGATCGGGCCAGTTGACGGTACGGTGACTGCTCGCGCGATAACGCAGCAGACTAGTGATCGGCGTACGGCTGGCGGCGCGCGCATCGGGCAAAATAACGCCCTTGCCGGCCTCGATGGCGCTCGGCCAGTCCAAAAAATACAGCCAACGTTGGCCGCTGTTTTCCATCAGCACCGAATAACGCGACGCGGGCCCCACTCCGCTGGGTAACTTCGCCTGCGACGGCCAGGCAAAAGGGTTAGCGCTGCGGTATTCGGCTTGCCAAGACCGACCGTCAAAGACGCTCAGGGTGTTGCCGCGCCAATACCACTGATTGCGGGCCGGTAAGGGCGTATCGAAGGCAACCCGAAAGACCGGCGCGACCGACTGCGCCAAGCGCTCCACCGAGCCGGGACTGATCTCATCGGTCATACCGGTCTGCGCCCCGCGCTGATCATTGGGGATCTGCCAGAGCGGCGGCAGGCGCGGAAAAAACAGATAGCCGGCCACCATAATGGGCAGCGCAGCAAGCAAGATAAGACTCGATTGGGTCAGTCCATACCGAGCGTTATAGTGTCCGCCCGCGGTAACGGCCTGCAAGGCTAGGGTATTAAAAAACAACAGTAGGCTAACGATCAGGGCCGCTATCGGATCGAATCGATAGAGCAGCAAGACACCGGCCAAGAAATAGCCCAAGTAGATCTGAAAAATACCATCACGGCGGCGCAGCACCTCGAGCGATTTTAGCAGATAACCCAACAGACAGAGGGCGACAGCACTGTCCAGCGAGTAGCGATTCAAACCAGAGGCCATCAAGGCCCCGAGCCCCATCAACACAGCCGCCCAGAGGACCATGGCCGGTGGCTTACGCATTTGACCGTGCAGCACCCGCCAACGCCAGAGGCCGACCACGAGAAACAGCGCGAAAAACCAACCGGGCAAATAGGGAAGAAAGGCCAATAGGGTCATCAATTGCACCAGCAGCAGGTACTTCAGGCCGGCCTGGTGCAGGGCCCGCAGATGCGGCGGGATATAGGTGCTATCAGTCATAACCGAATTGCGCCAAGGCTCGACGCACCCGCGCGAGCTGTTCCGGGCCCTGGTCGGCGCACACCACCGTGCCCGGCAAGCGCAGCTCATAGGCCTGATGTTGCTCAGTCATCAGCTGGCTATGATAGGCCAGCGCCGAGAGCCGCGCTTCGTCCGCTAATCCGGGGAACTGATCCCAATCGAGAACGTCATTGCCCGATTGATAGTCGGTAAAAGCCTTGACCACCAGCTGATCGCGTGAAAAGCTCGCCCAGTGCAACCGATGGATGGCATCGCCGGCGACATAGGGCCGTAAACTGTGAAAATCTTCGCTGCCAGCGCGGTAAAATGGGTCGTTAGGCGGGTTCTGCTCGGCTTCGTGCCCACCCCCGGCCAGTTGCCGGTCGTATTGCACGGCTAGAGGATAAGCCCAGGCTTGGACATCGATTTTCAGGTTAGACCAGGCCACGATCAGGCCGAAGGGAAAGCGACTCTCGATGCGGAACCGGGGCGCTGTTATCGGGCCGCGCGCCCGCGCCAGCAAGGGCAGTCGCACCGTCACCGATGGCCCGTTCATGGCCACCGATACCACCCCCCACTGCTTATGAATCACTTCGAATGGGCCTCGATTTTGATTACGCGGTGCGCTCAGTAACAGGCTGATCTCGGCCATCTGACCAACCTCCACCAGCGAGCCGACCTGGCCACTGATGCACAGACCACTAAGATTGCGATAGGTCAGATGAACACTGGCCCACAACATGGCAATCAGCCAGAAGCCCAGGGCGTAGTTCAATGCGCTGTCAAAATTAATCGCCAACAGTAAAATCAATAGAGCCACTAGCAGCAGGATACCGCCCTGAAGGGTTGGGACAATAAAGATGCGCGCTTGATTGAGCGTCACCGAGCGTTGCAGGGGCAGGCGGCGCTCCAGCCATAGCCCTAACCTGCGGTGCATCCATAGGCGAACTCGACTCACAGCCACTAGCGGGTACCGACCACATCGACCGAGTCGAGGATCAGCGTCAGCAAGGATTCGCTACTCATAGCGCTCAGGGCCTTCAGGCGGTGCCCGGCAACGGCGGGGAAAATCGCCTGGACATCATCGGGTACCACGTAATCGCGACCAAAGCTCAGAGCATAGGCCCGCGCCGCCAACGCGACCGACTGCGACGCCCGAGGCGACAACCCCACCACGCACAGAGCCGGATCCCGGGTTTTCTGCACCAAGCGCATGATGTAGCCCAGTACCGCGCCGCTTAATTCGACCTGTTGGACCTGACCTAACAGCTCCGGCCAATCGGCCGGCAGCAATATCGGCACCAGGTCCGCCATGCGCTGTCGACCGAGCTTGCCCATTAGCAAGTCCTGTTCGACCGCGGCGTCGGGGTAGCCCAGACTGATACGGATGAAAAACCGATCGAGCTGGGATTCTGGCAAGGGATAGGTACCCGACTGAGACTGGGGATTTTGAGTCGCGATGACAAAAAAAGGCTTGGGCAAGGCCATGGTTTGGCCGTCGACCGACACCTGCTGCTCTTCCATCGCTTCCAATAACGCCGATTGGGCCTTAGGCGTGGCGCGATTGAGCTCATCGGCTAAGAGCAGCTGGGTAAAGACCGGCCCGCGGTGAAAACGAAAGTCCTGTTGATCTCGATCGAATATCTGGGCGCCAATCACATCGGCGGGCAACAGGTCGGCGGTAAACTGAACACGTTGATAGTCCAGGCCGAGCAATCGACCCAGAGCTTGAGCGAGTGTGGTTTTGCCGACGCCGGGTACGTCCTCGAGCAGAACATGGCCGCCACAGAGCAGCGCGACCCAGATTAGGCGTATCTGGTCCGACTTGCCGGCCACCACCAGACCGCCCTGCTGCATAAGTTGTGCGGTTAGCGCGGCAATGGCTGTCATCTATGGTCTGCTCCGTCCGAGAATACTATGGAACCAGACCGCCAGAATAACCGGCTAGAACAGACCCCGTCCCCTTAGGTATAGCAAAACCCCATCGGTCCGGCCGGATATTTCCCCCAAACGGCGGCCAAAAAAAAGGCCGCTCAAGGCGGCCTCATTCGAATCTAGGCGGCTTAGCCCTCATCGTCATTGTGTAGGTCGACCATCGAGGAGTCGCTGACCAGCACCTTGCTTTTGTTGTCGTCTTTGCGCAAAGTCTCGAGCGCGTCCAGATAGGCCTGATCGATATCGCCGGTGACATAGGCACCATCGAAAACCGAGCAGTCAAAATCATGCACATCGGACTTTTTCGTTTGCGTTGCCGTTTTGAGATCTTCCAGCTTCTGATACACCAGCCAGTCGGCGCCGATAGCCTGGCGTATTTCGTCGGTCGTGCGACCGTGCGCGATCAGCTCCTTGGCCGCCGGCATGTCGATACCATAGACGTTGGGGTACAGAACCTCCGGTGCCGCCGAGGCGAAGTAGACATTTTTCGCGCCCGCATCACGGGCCATCTCAATGATTTCATAACAGGTGGTGCCACGAACAATGGAGTCATCGACCAGCAAGACATTCTTGCCCTTAAACTCCAGACCGATGGCATTCAATTTCTGGCGCACCGATTTTCGCCGCTCGGTTTGGCCCGGCATAATAAAGGTCCGGCCGATATAGCGGTTCTTCATAAAGCCTTCGCGGAAATTCACGCCCAATCGATTGGCCAATTGCAGGGCCGAGGTGCGACTGGTATCCGGAATCGGTATAACCACCTCAATATCGTGATCCGGGCGTAACGC
>NZ_CEYAVF010000019.1:14274-29733 GCF_982785585.1 Reinekea sp.
AGGAAAATATCCTTGGGTTCGGGTTTGAGCTTGGCTTGAAGCTGCAATTCATGGGCAAATACGTTGAGCAAGACCTCTGAATCGGAGGTGGTATTGATATGACGCAAATCGGACTGAAACAGGGCCTGATGCAATTCGATCGAGTTGGTCAAATTGCCGTTATGGGCCAGAACAATGCCGTAGGGTGAATTGACGTAAAAAGGCTGGCTCTCAGCAGTACTGCTGTTGCCGGCGGTCGGATAGCGCACATGACCGATACCGATATCACCGACCAAGGACTGCATATGGCGACTGTGAAAGACATCGCGCACCAAGCCATTGCTTTTGCGCAGAAAAAACTTACCCTTGTCTTCGGTGACGATACCCGCAGCATCCTGACCGCGATGCTGTAACACGGTTAGAGCATCATATAACAACTGATTGACCGGTGATTGACCCACGATCCCGACTACACCACACATGCGTTACTCTCCTCCAACTGACAAAATTGCACCCGATGCCTTTTGAATATTTTCGCCAGTCCATCGAATCACCGGTTCAAAATAAGGCAACACCATTGAATCTTGCCAAAACTGGTCCAATGCAAATAGTCGACCCAAGGCTAAAATGGCAACGACTATCACAAGACCCCGTAACAGGCCAAAAACCACCCCCAACACCCGATCCATTCCGGTCAGGCCGGTCATGCGCACAAACTCACCCAACAGGTGGTTGACTAGGGCGCCGACTATTAGGGTGGCTATAAATAGAATAACAAAGGCCGCCGTATAGCGATGAACATCATTGGCCAGCCAATCGACCATCAGCACGGCCAGCTTATCGCTGAACAAGCGCGCAATCAGCAACGCGGCAACCCAAGATGCCAATGACATGGCTTCCTTGGTAAAACCTCGCTTAATGCTGATCAGTGACGAGACAAGCAAGATGCCTGCGATGATCCAATCGATTAACGTCATAGTCATTCCGGCAGTGAAATCGCGCGCATTCTAACAGGTATCATCATTTTGTGAATGCCTTAAATAATACCCAACCAATAGGTCAATAAATCATTCTCGATAGCGGACAATTAATCCCTGAAGACTGAATTTCGTCTTCACCAGGCCATTGAGTCGGTCCGCTACCTGCTTGGTGGGCACCGGCCCGACAAATACCTGGGTAAAGATGGTGCCATCGGAAAGCAGTTTTTTGCGAATATAGGTCTCGAACTCCGCAGCTCGCAGCTGGTCGCGCAGGACATTGGCTTTGTCAATCTCTCGGAAGCTGGCCACCTGAACCGACCACAATCGAGATTGCGTGGCGCTGCTCGACGCCGGCACGGCGATCGGTGCGCTTGCCGGCGGCTCAGCAACGACCGGTTGCGCGGCCTCAACTGGCTCCGTCGCCACAAGTGCGTCACCGGCTTCGACCCTGGTCTCGAACGCAGACACCGGGCTGGGAAGATTCGATAAATCGGGCACTTTCGGCTTTGGCGGGATCTGGGTGATCTGCACCGGGATACGCCCTTCGGCATCGAACAAGACCGGGGCAATCAGCAGTACGGCGGCGGCCAAGACTAGAATCCCGACGACTCGCTGTTGTAATTTACGTTCCAAATCAGTTCTCCAGCAAATTAAGGGCAGCAGCGACTGTGTAGAAAGACCCGCCGATAAACACCGGCTCGCCGGGAAAGTCCCGATCCAGCTGCGCTAAGGCCAACTCTAGCGTCGCAAATTGCGGGCTGTCGGCACGCCCCGTCGCCAGCGCGAGTTGCTCTGCGCTGCAGCCGCGCGGGCCGGCTAGAGTAACAAAGTTAATCGACAAGGCCCCCTGTGCCAACGCCGAGCAAAAGCCCTTGGCGTCCTTATCCTGGACCATACCCAGCACCAGATGGAATTTTTGTGCACCGAACTGGCGAGCGATGTAGGCCGCAGCATGGGGATTGTGGCCGACATCGAGAATATAGTGTCGACCCCTATGTTCGCGTGACTGCATCCGACCCGCCAGTCGAATTGACTGCAAGGCTACTTGAGCCATCACCGGCGTCAGCGCAAAGGGGGACAGACTGAAGGCTTGCAGGGCCGCGGCAGCATTGGCCAGCGGTATGCTGATCGCGCCAGCATCGAGTTCACCCCCTTGCCACACCAACGTTGCACCGACCACCTTATGGTGATCGCCAAACCGATAGGCCTGGGCGCCGACCTGGTCAATATAGGCGTTAAGGGTTTCTGGTAGGTCGCTCGAACCGAGCACAACAGGACGCTGCGCCCGACAAATACCGGCCTTTTCACGCCCAATGGAAGCCAGATCCGGCCCCAAGAAATTTTGGTGATCCAGACCAATATTGGTAATAACAGCAATATCTGGATCGATAATATTCACCGCGTCCAGGCGCCCGCCGAGCCCGACTTCCAATACCCAGACCGACAATTCGGCCTGTTCAAAGAGCCAAAAGGCGGCCAGTGTGGTGAATTCGAAATAGGACAGACTGGTCTCGGCACGCGCCAACTCAACCGCGCACAGCGCTTGGACTAGCAGGTCATCGCTGACTGGCTGGTTATTGATTTGAATGCGTTCGTTGAAATGAAACAGATGGGGTGAGGAATACCAACCGACCGACTGGCCCGCGGCGCGACTCAGGGCGGCCAGAGCCGCTGTGGTGGTACCCTTGCCATTGGTGCCGGCAACGGTAAACACGAAGGGGGGCCGGTCGCGCTGCAGCAGCCGTGCTGCGACAGCGCTCAGGCGAACCAGACCCAGCTCAATTTCCTGAGGGTGAATGGCCTCTATATACGCAAGCCATTGCGCCAATGGCGACTCAATTGATGGGCGCATTCACAAGCTTTTTCAGCAAACCGGCGAGTCGGGGTCGCATATCATGCCGCGCTACGATCATATCGATTGCACCCTTTTCCAGCAAAAATTCGCTGCGTTGAAAGCCTTCAGGCAGTTTTTCGCGCACCGTTTGCTCGATAACGCGCGGACCGGCGAAACCGATCAAAGCATAGGGTTCTGCCACGTTGATATCGCCTAACAGAGCCAAGGAGGCCGAGACGCCACCAAAACAAGGGTCGAGCATGACCGATACATACGGCACACCGGCTTGGCGCAACTTCTCCAGCACGGCACTGGTTTTGGCCATCTGCATCAGTGAAAACAAGGCTTCTTGCATGCGCGCGCCGCCGGATGTGGCAAAACAGATGAACGGGATGTTCTTCTCTAAGGCAACATTGGCGCCGCGCACAAACTTCTCGCCGACAACAGCACCCATGGAGCCACCCATAAAGTTAAAATCGAAGGCTGCTACCACAACCGGCAAGCCCTCAACCAAACCTTCAACGGTAATCAGCGCGTCGTGTTCATTGGTTTTCTTTTGCGCAGCGACCAAACGATCTTTATAGCGCTTACCGTCTTTGAATTTCAGGCGATCTTGCGGTTTGACATCGGCGGCAATTTCAACCCGACCTTCGGCATCCAGGAACAGATCGATACGGCGACGGGCACCAATGCGCATGTGATGTTCACATTTAGGGCACACGTCCGAGTTTTTTTCCAGCTCAGGCCGATACAGGACCGCACTGCACTTGGGACACTTTTTCCACAGCCCTTCCGGTACATTGGATCGATTGTCGGCATCGGACCGAATCATCGAAGGTACGATTTTCTCCAACCAACTGCTCATAATGCCCTCGCTTTGTGATGAATTTGAATTGTTCTATTATTATTGAATACACCCCGTCCGGGAATCACCGAACGGCGGACACACTTATGCCAAAATTTCATTGACGGTTTGATCCGCAGACATCACCGACTGAACAAATAGCGCCATTTTCTGCGCTGACTTGATGCCAGGCGCCGTTTCGATACCGCCACTGACGTCTACAGCATAGGGTCTTATCTGCTCGATGGCTACAGAGACATTGGTTTCTTTTAGCCCACCCGCCAGCATCAGTTTGCCGGCCAACTCGTCGGGCACCAGGGACCAGTCAAAGATGTGGCCGGTACCTCCTGGAATGCCAGGTACATAGGCGTCAAGCAGAATCAGGTCCGCGTCACGGTGCAGGCTAACGAGCTCTACCACCGCGCCGGCGTCTTTTACCCGTAAGGCTTTGATATAGGGCTTGCCAAACTGCTGACAAAATTCGGGCGACTCATCACCGTGAAATTGCAGCATATCGGCCCGTGTTGCGGCAATAACCTCACGCACAAAGCCGGCATCGGGATTCACCATCAGCGCAACACGCCGGGTCAACGCCGTGGTCAACGCGGCCAGGGGTTCTGCTAGGGCCAACGTGAGCGATCGAGGGCTGGGTGGATAAAACACCAGACCCACCGCGTCGACTCCGAGCTGACAGGCGGCAATAAGGTCTTCGGGGCGGGTCATGCCGCACATTTTAATACGCGTGCGACGATAATCAGGAGCCATGGCTTTATACCGGATCAAAAGGGTTCGTCATTGTATCAATAATTGGCTGAATAAAGCTCGGACCCGCTGGCCTATTTGGCAGATCGATCAGATCATAGCGCGCACGGACAAAATACAGCCCGGTTCCCTTCGCCGTGACACCGCCGAGGCGACGCTCCCGACCCTCCAACACCTGGCGGGCCCAATCGATCTCTTGCTGCTCCCGACCGATGGCCAGTAGGACCCCGACCAGATTACGAACCATATGATGCAAAAACCCGTCGGCCCGGACTTGCAGTACCAACAGGTCGCCAAAACGCCGGATGCTCAACTCTTTGAGCGTCTTAACCGGAGAATGGGCCTGACATTCGGCGGCCCGAAAGGCACTGAAATCGTGCCGGCCAAGTAATAGATCGGCCGCGGCTTGCATGCGAATCGCGTCAAGTGGGTTGCGCTCCCAAGTGGCCAGCTCGTGCAGGTGCGCCGAGCGCACCCACTCGTTATGAATAACAAAACGATAGACCCGTTCGGTGGCGGAAAACCGAGCATGGAAACGCTCATCGACTGGGCAGACCCACTTGACCCGAATATCCATCGGCAGCTCACTGTTGATGCCCATCAACCAACCGTAGTCGGAACGCTCGCTGGCGGTATCAAAATGCACCACCTGATTGGTGGCGTGAACGCCGGCGTCGGTTCGACCGGCCACAAAGGTGGCCACCGGTTCGTTAGCCACTCGACTGATGGCCGCCTGCAAAAAGGCCTGAATAGTGGGGACGCCGGTCTTCTGGACTTGCCAGCCACTGTAATGGGTACCCTTAAACTCGATGCATAGGGCCAGCCGAAACCGATCGGTGTTGCGGGTAAAGGGAAATATATCGCTCATCAGGTGGTCGCTAATCCTAGGTAACGGTTGTGCAATAAAAAAGCCGCTGTTAAGCGGCTTCGATTCAGGCTGCAGGGCTTACTGGGGCTTTATAGTTGTCCGAGCAAGGCTTCGGCTTGGGCCTTTTGAGACTCGTTGCCTTCGGCGGCAACCTCCTCCAAAATATCCCGAGCGCCGTCCTTGTCGTCCATTTCTATATAGGCTCGAGCTAAATCCAGCTTGGTGCTGGCTTCATCACTGCCGGACAGAAAGTCGAACTCATCTTCGTCTAATTCAGCTTCAATATCGAAGGGATCGGCCGGCGCGGATAAGGTCTCTGGCTCAGCAATATCGGCCGCGGGGGCGGACGCCAATTCAATTTCATCATCGCTCAGCTCAGCTAAGATCTGATCGTCGATCGCGCTGTTCAGCGCCGATTCGGTGTCCAGATCGTCCAGGTCGGCAAACGGATCGTCATCGGCTGACAGTGGATCGGTCAGTTCCAGCTCCGTATCGCTGATTAGCGTGGCTGATTGTTCGTCTTCTTCCGAGGAGAAATCCAGAACCGGCACATCGTCGTCTGCCGTAAGGTCGAGCTCAGCAACGGGCAGAGCCTCGTCCAGATCCCCTAGGTCGAGACTGAAATCCAAGTCATTGGCGAATTCATCGGTCTCTGAGACTGCGTAGTCATCCAGTGCCGAGCCAATGAGCTCGTCGTCCGCTTCTGCCGTCGCGGCTTCATCGCCTGCGCTGTAGTCAATTGCGTTATAGCTTTCAGCCTCTGCGGGCTGGGCATCGAGTTCGTCAAAGTTCAGCTGAACCTCACCCGAGGCGGTCGGCAGCGGGGCTTCGGCGGTGTCCAAATCGACTTCGTCGGCATCCGACTCAACACTCTGACCCGCTACCCCGATCAACATTCTAGCGCGCCATTGTGCGGCCTGCTGCAGTTGTTCACTCGACAAGGAGAGTCGATCAGCCAGCTTGGCAAAGGATCGGGTATCGCCTTTCTCGGCATGCACTTCGAGCAGTTTCATACCGATGTCGGTACGCTCAGGATACTCCGCATAGACTTCCTTGAGCTTCTCTTCGGCCTGGTCATATTTTTGATAAGCCATATACATTTCGGCTTCGACCACGGCATCGAGGGTTTCAGGTTCGTCCTGGGCTGTGGCCTCAAATTCCGCCTCATCTTCAGCTAGCAGGCCCTCTTCGAAGTCGGCGTTGAAGTCATGGAATTCATCGCTCTCCGCAACCGCTTGCCTTAACTCGCTGGGCGCCTCATCGTCGTCATCTTGCTTGCTGCGAAACAAGAAAGGCAAGACCAGCAGGGTTACCACGGCAAGCGCCGCAATGCCCATATTGGTTGTACTGGTCGTAACCCAAGCAAATACCGTACTAATGGCCGCTTTAACCTTATCCAAGATGCTGTCGAGCGTCAGGGCGGTGGTGTCTGCAGGTACAGCGGGCGCAACCACCGCCGGCTCTGCATCGGGCACAACCGCTTGCGCGGCCTCGGTCTGCGCCAAACTTTGCTGCACTTCGGCTAGGCCAGCGTTTTGAATATCGAGCATGCGTTCCATAATCTCGATCTGCTCTTGCAAATCGGCAACCCGAGACTGCAACTCGGTTTTTTCAAGTTCAAATTGATCGTTTAACTCTTCGGCGACGAACAGCTGATTTTGCAGCCGATCGACTTCGGCCGTCACGTCACCGGCCGCCGTGGTGGTCTCGAGCTCACTGTCGGAGGTTAACTCCAGATAACCATCGGGATTGTTCTCCTCGCCACCGACTGGCATTGCGGAGGCGGTATTCTCAGACGCCGATAGTTGCACTTCGGTGTTGTTATTGACCGGGGTCCGCAGTTTCGGTGCGGCGCCGTTGTTCTGCGCCTGCACCTCATTAATGGCCTCATTCAGGGTGCGCGCGGCAATCTGCTGGCTACTCGGCAAGGTCAAAACACTGCCCGCCTTAACCCGGTTAATATTGTTTTTTAAGAAGGCCTTAGGATTTAAGTCCTGTATTGCCAACATAATCTGCTGCGGCGAATAGCCTTCTCCACTGGGGATCTGCAAGGCAATTTCCCAGAGTGTATCGTTCCGTTTAACGCGATATTCACCCTCAGCAAGGCTGTCATCTCGAGGGCTTACCGGCTTCGATACCGGGGCCTGCTCGCTAACGGTGTCGCTAATGACCGTCGTCGTCAGTAACTCGGTGGTCGCCGCGTTCGATGAGGGCTCAACCACCAGTGCGCCGACGGCCAGACCCGTATCGAAAACGGGCGGGTCGAGGAGAATGGTGTACTCTTTTAGTAACCGACCACCTGGCCAGTTTATTTCAACCAGAAAATTCAAAAAGGGTTCGCGAATGGCCTGCTGAGTGGCCAGGGTCACGACGACCTCACCGGAAGCATTTTCCTTTACGCGGAACTGGATGTTAGATAAGAAAAAACTCCGCTCCACCCCGGCCCGGCGAAAATCGTCATTACCCGCGAGCGTCGGCAACACTTCGCCTGCGGTTAAGCCTTGCAGCTGAATCAATTGGATTTCAGCGTCCAAGGGTTCATTCAGATTTGACTTCACCTCAATGTCACCAAGACCTAAACCAAAGGCCGAGCCAACAATGGATAGAAGCGTCACGAGCACTGCAGAAGTTTGTTTTTTCACGATAATCCTTTTCCCTTTTCTTCAACTTTGACAATAAACACCGATCTCGAAGCCTATTGAAGAGGAATCTTGCTTTAAATGGGGTAGCGCCTTGCTAAAAGAGCACCAATTCGAACTTGAAAATCTAATAACCGGTTATTGTAGCCAAAGGTGCAGAAAACACATTCAATAATCCTTATAAGTATTATTTATAAAAGGATTTTTAGCAACAAACGGTGCCAATCAGTTCTCTTTTTGTGACGATTATTCGCCAATCGGGCAAAAAAAAGGCGACCGCTATGGGTCGCCTCTATTTACAGGCTTCTGAATTACAACGAAAAATCGTCTAGCTGGGCTTTTTTAGCGCAAGCGCCAATAAGCTCGAGTGATTCTCCTTGTTAAAGGTCGCCTTTTACAATTGCCAGCATACGGCGCAGTGGCTCGGCGGCGCCCCAAAGCAGTTGATCGCCGACGGTGAAGGCGGAAATATACTCAGGTCCCATCGCCAGTTTGCGAATGCGACCAACCGGAATGGCCAAGGTACCGGTTACCGCGGCCGGCGTCATCTGACTCACGGAAGATTCCTTGTCATTGGGCACCAGGCTGACCCATTCATTGGCATTGCCAATCAGCTGCTCGATGGTCGCTAAGTCAACATCGCGGCGTAGTTTAATGGTCAGCGCCTGGGCATGACAGCGCATCGCACCAATGCGGACACACAGACCGTCGATCGGAATGATGCGCTCACCCGTGGCCAATATTTTGTTCGCCTCTACCTGAGCCTTCCATTCTTCTTTGGACTGGCCACTGGCCATGGCCTTATCGATCCAAGGGATCAAGCTGCCTGCCAATGGTACGCCAAACTGCTCGGCTGGGTAGTCGTCGGAACGAATGAAGTCGGCGACCCGACGGTCGAGATCGAGAATGGCACTGGCCGGGTCATCAAGCAGAGGTTGAGCGACCGTGCCCATGGCGCGCATCTGACTCATCAATTCGCGCATGTTTTTGGCACCGGCACCGGATGCGGCTTGATAGGTCATAGGCGAGACCCACTCGATCAGATCCTCGGCGAACAGACCGTGCAGGCCCAGCAACATCAAGCTAACGGTGCAGTTACCGCCGACAAAGGTCTTCAACCCGGTCTCGATACCACGATCGATCGCGCTGCGGTTAATCGGATCGAGGACGATCAACGCATCGTCCGCCATGCGCAGTGTGGAGGCCGCATCGATCCAGTAGCCCTGCCAACCGCTTTGGCGCAGCGGGCCATAGACAGCCTCGGTATAGTCGCCACCCTGACAAGTCAGGATCGCATCGCACGCGCTCAGCGCCGATAGATCGTTGGCATCGGCCAATGGACTAGAGCCTTGGCCGACATCCGGACCGGCCTGACCGGCCTGACTGGTGGTGAAAAATACCGCTTCAATGTTGTCAAAGTCGCGCTCTTCTCGCATCCGCTGCATCAACACCGAACCGACCATACCGCGCCAACCTACAAAGCCTACTTTCATAATCTATTCTCCAATCCCTGTATTGCGTGCAAATTCTGTTAATTTTTGAAATTAAGCCTGTAATGCGGCCAGTACGGCATCGCCCATCTGGGAGGTCGATACCCGTTCGGTTCCGACACTGTAAATGTCCGCGGTACGCAAACCCTGATCCAGTACCTGGCCCACAGCCGCCTCAATCGCCAGAGCCGCGGCCTCAGCGTTGAGTGAGTAACGCAACATCATCGCCACGGATAAGATAGTCGCCAACGGATTGGCAATGCCCTGCCCAGCAATATCGGGCGCACTGCCATGAATCGGCTCATACATGCCCTTACCGTTGGCATCCAAAGACGCGGACGGTAACATGCCGATGGAGCCAGTTAACATCGCGGCGCAATCGGACAGTATGTCGCCAAACATATTGCCGGTGACCATGACATCAAACTGCTTGGGTGCGCGCACCAGTTGCATGGCGGCATTATCAACATACATATGGCTGAGTTCGACGTCCGGATATTCGGCGGACAATTCAATCATCACATCGCGCCAGAGCACCGTTGCCTCGAGGACATTGGCCTTATCGACCGAACACAGTTTCTTGCCGCGCTTTTGCGCCGCAACAAAGGCCTGACGGCCGATGCGCCGGATCTCGGTTTCGTTGTAAATGTAGGTATTGAAGCCTTCTCGATCACCCTGGGCATTGATGCGCACGCCACGTGGCTGACCAAAATAGATGCCCCCGGTCAGCTCGCGGACGATCAACAGATCCAAACCCGCCACCAATTCAGGCTTCAATGAGCTGGCATCGGCCAGTTGCGGGTACAGAATGGCTGGGCGAAGGTTGCCAAACAGATTCAGCCCGGCACGCAGACCCAACAGCCCTCTTTCTGGCCGCAGCGCCATATCGACCTTGTCCCACTTGGGGCCGCCGACGGCACCCAAGAGCACCGCGTCACTCTCTTGCGCGAGCGCTAGGGTGGCCGCGGATAAGGGTTCGCCATGGGCATCGATAGCTGAACCGCCGACCAGATCGTGCACACTGACCAAATCGAGGGCAAAACTGTCGTTGACTGAGGCAAGAATTCGCTCGGCCTGAGCCATGATTTCCGGACCGATGCCATCACCGGGCAGTATCAATATTTGTCGTGACATGGAGAATACCTTATTTAATTTGGCCAAAGACCCAGGGATGCTGTTGCGCATGGGTCAACTCATATTGTTTGATTTTGTCGGCTTCTAACAGCGTAAGACCTATATCGTCGAGTCCATTTACCAGACAATGCTTTCTAAAATCATTGACCTCAAAAGCCACGCTATTGCCGTCGGCATCGATCACCTGCTGATTGGGCAGATCAACGGTCAGAGTAAAGCCGACTTGCGCATCGAGTCGTTTAAACCAACGCTCGATTTGGCCGTCGTCGACAACAATAGGTAGAACGCCATTTTTAAAGCAGTTGTTATAAAAGATATCGGCAAAGCTGCTGGCAATCACCACGCGAAAGCCATAGTCCTCGAGTGCCCAAGGCGCGTGTTCGCGGCTTGAACCGCAGCCGAAGTTGGCACGACTCAGGAGGATAGACGCCCCGGCAAAGCGAGCCTGATTGAGCGGAAAGTCGGGATTCAACGGCCGCTGACTGCTGTCTTGGCCCGGCTGACCTTCGTCCAAATAACGCAGCTGATCAAACAGATTGGGGCCGAAACCACTGCGTTTAATCGACTTAAGGAACTGCTTCGGAATGATCATGTCGGTATCAACATTGGATCGATCCATCGGGGCAACCAGCCCAGTTACGGTAGTTAAGGCTTTCATGATTGGGCTCCCATTTGGCTGATGTCGACAAAATGACCGGCAATAGCCGCGGCCGCGGCCATGGCCGGACTGACCAGATGGGTGCGTCCGCCGAACCCTTGGCGACCTTCAAAGTTGCGATTCGATGTGGAAGCACAGTGTTCACCCTGGCCCAATTTGTCGGCGTTCATCGCCAGACACATCGAGCACCCCGGCTCACGCCATTCAAAGCCAGCGGCGATAAAGATCTTATCCAACCCCTCGGCTTCAGCTTGCTGCTTGACCAGGCCACTGCCCGGCACGACTAAGGCCTGTTTTAGGCTGGCCGAGACCTGCTGACCGTTGGCGACTGCCGCCGCGGCGCGCAAATCTTCGATACGCGAATTGGTGCAAGAACCGATAAAGACGCGGTCGAGCTGAATATCTTGAATCTTTTGGTTGGCCTGCAAGCCCATATAGACCAGGGCCCGTTCGATTGCGGCGCGTTGTTCAAGGTTGGCGATGGCGGCCGGATCGGGCACTAGAGCACTGACCCCCAAGACCATTTCCGGTGACGTGCCCCAGGTGACCTGAGGTTCAATATCGGCGGCATCGAGCACCACTTCGCGGTCAAAGACCGCCTCTGGGTCACTGACCAAATGCTGCCAGGCATCGGCCGCCTGATCCCACAGAGCGCCCTTGGGCGCAAAGGTTCGCCCCTTAAAGTAATCGATGGTGGTTTGGTCAACCGCCACCATACCGGCGCGCGCGCCTGCTTCGATGGCCATATTACAGACCGTCATCCGCCCTTCCATGCTCAACGCTTGGATCGCCGGGCCGGCAAATTCGATCGCATGGCCGGTACCACCGGCCGTGCCGATCTGACCGATAATATATAACACCAGGTCCTTCGCGGTGACGGTCGAACGGGCAATTCCCTTGACGGTTATGCGCATGTTTTTCATTTTTTGTTGAATCAAGCACTGGGTGGCCAATACGTGTTCAACTTCTGAAGTCCCAATACCAAAGGCTAAGGCACCCATGGCGCCGTGCGTAGAGGTATGGGAGTCGCCACAGACGATGGTCATGCCGGGCAACGTTGCGCCCTGCTCGGGGCCGACAACGTGCACGATGCCCTGATTGATATCATCCATATCGAACTGGCGCACCCCATAATCCTGACAATTATCGTCCAGGGTCTGGACCTGGATGCGGGAGATCTCATCGCTGATGCCGGCAATACCCGCCGCACGCTCGGTGCGCGTGGTCGGCACATTGTGATCGGGGGTCGCGATATTGGTATCGAGACGCCACGGTTTACGACCGGCTAAGCGCAGACCTTCGAATGCCTGGGGTGAGGTCACCTCGTGCAACAACTGGCGGTCGATATAGATCAGCGCGGTGCCGTCTGCGCGACTGGAAACCACATGGGAGTGCCATAATTTGTCATATAGGGTCTGTGCCATAAAGGACCTGCCTGAGTTGGGTTTAGCGACTATTTTGAGTGATCTGGACATTGTAAATAGACATTTAGATAATACAAATTTATTATTTTTATATAATCCATTCCAAATAGGAATACTTTATCGATATCCCCAGCTTAGAAGCTTTTCTGGCCGTTGCCGAACTCGGCTCATTTAGCCGCGCCGGCGAGCGCCTGTTTCTGACTCAGCCGGCCATCTCCAAACGCATCGCAAATTTGGAGAGCCAACTGGCGTGTCCGTTGTTTGATCGCATCGGGCGCGACGTCTACCTCACCGAGGCCGGAGAACTATTGCGCCTGCGCGCGCGCGCCGTCATCGACGAATTACGAGACATTCAAACCTCGGTAAGCCAACTCAATAATCGCGACATCCGCCAGCTGAGCATGGCCAGCAGTCACCATATAGGTTTGCACTATCTAGGGCCATTGCTCAAGGCCTTTGTCGATCAAAACCCGTTGGCTCAGCTGGACTTGCGCTTTATGGAATCTGAGCTGGCCATCGCCAGCCTGTTGAAGCGGGAGGTCGAATTGGTTTTTACCACCATTCCCAGCCCGCTCAACAACCTACTTAATGCCCGGGTAATTTGGCGCGACCAGCTAAAGTTTGTCGTCGCCCCCGATCATCCATTGGCGCGTCGACGAGGCACGGTGCGCCTCAATGAGCTGACCCAGACCACGGCCATTTTGCCGGACCCACAGACCACCACCTATCAAATTATCGAACAAACCTTTCAGCGTCACCATATTCCCCTCAAGCGGGTACTGAACGTCAACTATCTAGAAACCATCCGCGCCCTGGTCGCCAATGGCCTGGGTTGGAGCCTATTGCCGGCGACTATGATTGATGACAGCCTGGCGATCTTAAGCGTCGACAAGGTTGAATTGACGCGCAACCTGGGCATTATTTGGCACCGCCAACGCACCATCAGTCGCGCTGCGGAAGTCTTTATGACCTTGCTGGCACAAGCCACCGCAGCGCGCTAAAGCCAAGACCGGCGAGCAGGCCCCAGAGGTGTGCGCGATAGGCGATATCGGCCTCGATAAAGTCGCCGACCCAAGAGGACGAGGGCATCGGCATTGACACCCAGCCGTTTTCGGCGCACACCTTCACGCTGACGGCGGCGATAAAGACTAGCCGCACGGGCAATGAGTAATAAGGCGACTGGGCGGCCAGCACCACTAACCAGCCGTAGAGCAGGCCCGATAAGCCGACATAGAGGCCATAGTCCGACGCCCAGAGCATGAGACTGGCGACCAGCCAAACCGTCACCAACCCCACGCCATCGGCGAGCGAAATACGCGGCGGCAACAATAGCCCCATAACCACCAGGCCCCATTGATTGAGCAACCAATGGCGCAGGTTCAACTGGACTAGCCAGGCGGTAAAGGGCCGCCAAAGCTGCCCCATAGCGGTCTTAGCTGCATCATACTGCAACGCCTCGGAGAGCAGCGGCAGGGAGCAGAGTAGAGTGCCGAACGACAGCCAGAGCAGCCCTCGAACGGTGGGTCGAACGGTCAAAAACCGTTCCATTACTAACAGGGTTGGCCTGAACTTTATCATGCAATTTATCTACAAAACGGTACAATGCCGGCCTCAGATCTGAAGCCAGTGGTTAATAGAATGTGGTTTAAAAACGTACAGGTTTATACCTTCACCGAAGAGTTCAGCCATTCCACCGAGCAAATGGAAGCCGCGCTAGCAAAATTCCCCTTTACGCCCCTGAGCCAATTGCAGGAAACGACTTTCGGCTGGGTAGCGCCCTTTAAAGATTCCGATATTTTGGTTGAAACGGTCGCAGGACGGATTTTCCTCTGCGCCCAAATCCAGGATAAGATCCTACCAGCTAGCGTCATTAATGACTATTTGCTTGAGCGCTTAGACGCTCTGGAAGAGGCCGAAGGTCGCCGAGCCGGCAAAAAGGAGCGCGAGCAGCTCAAAGAAGACGTTCGGGCCGAGCTACTGCCTAAGGCTTTTCATAAAACTCGCCGAGTGAGCGCATGGATCGATCCTAAGAACAAATGGCTGGTGGTCAATGCATCCAGTGAGAAATCAGCCGATGATTTTACCGCCCAGTTGCGCGAAGCCTTGGGTACCCTGTCGGTCGTGCCATTGGCCAAATCAGCCTCCGGTGCGGAAATCTTAACCAGTTGGTATCTGGACTCGACTACCCTACCGACCGGTACCGAGTTAGAGGCCGAAATGGAGCTAACCATGGTGCAGGATCCGGCGGTTAAGGCCAAGTATAAGAATCTCGACTTGGCTGCACCAGAGATCCAACTGTCACTCGACAGCGGTATGCGTATTCGCCAAATCGCGATGGCCTTTGCCGACCAGTGCCAGTTTGTTCTCAATGAAAAATTTCAGATCAAGCGGCTGAAATATGAAGACAAGTTGGTGGAACAGGCCAATGATTCCGACGACCCGCGCAGCGATGCCCTGATGATGAGTGACACCCTGAGTCAATTATTGTTACTGTTGGAACCCTATACGCTCAGCGAAGGCGTTTAGGCTAGAAGATTCTGTCGTCGCGTTGTTTGCGCCGACGGCAGAACGTGACTGGCGAGCAACTGCTATTCTATGATCAAATGGCAGCAACAGTTTCGCTGGGATGCGTCAAATGGCACCAAGATACCTCAGATCAGTACTGGGTTCACTGCTTAGCGCCGGATTGGCGTGCTTTTGCGGTGCCGACAGCGTCGTTCCCGCGGCCAATGTGCAACCGCCCCCGGTGCAATCGCCCCGCCCCTCCCTACCCGCTATTGCCCCCACCTCGAACACTGTATCAACCCCGCCCGATACAAGGGTCAAGAACGACGGTCTAGAGATTGA
>NZ_CEYAVF010000019.1:29833-52747 GCF_982785585.1 Reinekea sp.
GACGGTCTAGAGATTGATGGTCTAGAGATTGATGTTCTGGAGATTGATGGTCTGGAGATTGACGGCCCGGTGGCGAATGTCGTTGAGGTCAGCGAAAGTTTTTATCGCTTGGTTTTGGATGATACCGGCCAAGGCTTTAACCGCGTGGCGACCGCTGAAGCACGCCCAGGTGACCTGATCGAGCTGGTGATCAGGGCGGTCAATCAAAGCGATCGAACACTGGAAGATATTGAGTTGATCAACAGCGTGCCATCTGGTGCCATCCAGTTGCTTGCCGATTCGTTCCAATGGGATCCCAGTAAGGGCCTGTACCGTATTTCGCGCGATGGCGAAACCTTCTTTCAGGCCGATGCCGACCTCGACCCGGCGGATATCCACTTTATCCAGTGGCTCATCTTTTCGCTTAGGCCGGCAGAGTCGCTGCAACTGGCCTATCGCATACAGATTGATCCCTGAGCCCGGCTCAGGCGGGCGGTTGAAAGGTGACCAGCTGTTGAAAACAACCGAGCAGCTGTTGCCGATAGCGCCCTTCGATGTCGATACGACTTTGATCTTGGGCCTTGCGCTCTGCGGAGGTTAATTTCTTGCGCTGTTCGTGGGTGTCAAAGCCCTGCAGATGTTCATAGACCTCGTCCAGCACCTCAAAGGGGGCCCGAATTTCGGCTGGCAACAGCAAGGCGTCCAACAACACCTTACAGCGGATGGTCGCCTCCGATAGGTTTAGGTCGTTGTTCACCACGGTGCCGGCAATTAATTGCAGGCTTTCGATCAGGTAGACCCGTTGTTCCGCTTGCTTCTGTGCCAAAGCCTGTTGTTTCAGCTCATTTTCTGCCGCCTGTTGGCGAACCTGCCATAGATATCGTCCTGCAATTGCTGCTAGAACCACGATTATCGTGATCGCTAAGCCTAATAACACCATCATGTTTTTGTGCTCCACTTATTCGGCCCGCCTCTTGCCAGCGAGCGCTTAAATCGACGGCGACCGTGGCCGTCGACACCTAGTTAACCGTTGTTAAATTCATCCACTGGCCAAGTGGGCAAGATACTGACCGCGTCGGCATCGACCAGGTTAATGGTTTGACTTTCGTCATCCCAGGTAACGACCAGTTTTTTGCGCCGCATTTGCTCGATGACCTGCTCGATCACCTGATCGCGATCCTCAATGTCGCCTACCCAATCCTGGGACTGACGACTTAACCAGTCCTCAATAACTGCGCTTAACACCTCAGATGCCAGTCGTTCATGGGGTATTATCATAATGCTATATCAATCCTAGGGTTTTATCGGGGGTTACCGAATTGGCTGGGTATTCAGCCGAAATGACACATCCTGCTCCCATTCACAGCGCACCGATAAGTCTTCACTGGGGGCATGAAAGGCACAAGCGCTTTCCCAATAAAAGGTGTGTTTGCCCGACAGTTCCGTTTCCAGATGGACCGTCGCGGCGACCCAGTACATGCTTTTCAGTAGGGCTTCAAACTTTTTCAGCCATTGCGCCCAATGGTATTCCACGGCCTGATAGGAGGCCGCAAAATGAATCACCTGGGTCTGATAGGTGCCCTGTTCGAGCTCGTCTTCTGGAATCGAAAACATACTGCTGGTGAGATAGGGAAAAATATCCAGGTCATCTAATGCCAGTAAGGCGGCACAATTTATCAGCCGGCTGCGCACCTGAAACTGGCTGTCGTTGGACACAACATCCTTAATAATGCCATACACTATCGTTTCTTGATCCATGTCCGCCTCAAACTGATGGTTATTAATGCCCTGCGCAGGCCCGCTTCATATCGTCAAGGTTAAGCCTGCCAGAGCCCCTGGTCGGTCAGCCAGCGAATAAAGTCCGCCTCGTCCATCACCGGAATATTGAGTTCGGTGGCCTTGTTCAATTTACTGCCTGCTCCGGGCCCTGCGACAACCTGGGTGGTTTTTGCTGATACGCTGCCAGCCACCTTGGCGCCCAGTCGAAGCAGATAGTCTTTAGCCTCGTCGCGACTCATCTGGTCGATCTTACCGGTCACCACCCAGGTTTGGCCACTGAGCAACAGCGCCTGCTCGGAGACGACCTCATCGTCCCAGTGCACACCCAGGGCGATCAAACGCGCGACTTCGGCACGGTTCTGCGGCTCGGAGAAATAACTCACCACGTGGGCGGCAACCTTGGGGCCGACGTCCTCAACTTCCAGGAGCTGCTCTTCAGTGGCGGCCATCAGTTTATCCATGGTAGCAAAATAACGCGCCAAATTGCGCGCGGTGGTTTCGCCGACCTCGCGGATGCCCAAGGCAAATAGAAAGCGCGCTAGGCTGGTGTGCTTACTCTGCTCGATGGCCGCTAACAGCTTCTCGACCGACTTGTTGCCCATGCGCTCCAGGCCAATCAGCTGTGCAGGCTGCAACTCGAACAGGGCACTGGCCGAATGAATCAGGTTGGCACTAAGCAGTGCGTCGATAATTTTTTCACCGCAACCGTCTATATCTAGAGCCTTGCGCGAGACGAAGTGTTTGAGCGCTTCGCGCCGTTGCGCACTGCAAAAAATGCCCCCAGTACAGCGCATGACCGACTCACCCTCGATCCGCTCAACCTTGGAGGCGCACTCGGGACAGACTGCCGGCACCTCAATCCGTTCGGCGGTAGCTGGTCGATCGGCCACCACGACACGCGCGACCTTGGGGATCACATCGCCGGCGCGATGGACAATCACTCGATCGCCAATGCGCACATCCAAACGTTCGATTTCATCCATATTGTGCAGCGTGGCATTACTGACCGTGACCCCGCCGACAAAAACCGGCTCAAGCCGCGCGACCGGCGTTAGGGCGCCAGTCCGGCCGACCTGAAACTCAACGGCGAGCAGTCGGGTCATTTCTTCCTGCGCCGGGAATTTACGCGCGATGGCCCAGCGCGGGGCCCGCGAGACGAACCCCAGCCGGTTCTGCAGGGCGAAGTTATTGACCTTGTAGACGATGCCGTCGATCTCATAGGCCAAACTGTCGCGCCGGGTTTCGAGCTGTTGATAGTAGGCCTCGATGCCCTCGATGCCCTGCACGACGGCCTGTTCGGCATTTATATTCAAGCCCCAACGGCCGAATTGAGCCATCAGTTCACTCTGGGTAGCGGGCAACTCGCCCCCGGCTGAGTAGCCGACCGAATAACAGCACATTTCCAGCGGGCGCAGCGCGGTCAGCTTAGAGTCGAGCTGGCGCAGGCTGCCCGAGGCTGCATTGCGTGGATTGACAAATACCTTCTCATCGCGCGCCAAGGCCAGGCGATTCATCCGTTCAAAACCGGCCTTGGGCATATAGATCTCACCGCGCACTTCTAGCTCTTGAGGCCAGTCGTCGCCCTGTAACTGCAAGGGGATACTGCGGATGGTACGCACGTTGCTGGTGATATCCTCGCCCGTCGAGCCATCGCCGCGAGTCGCTCCGCGCACCAGTTGACCCTGCTCATAGAGCAAGCTAACGGCGATGCCGTCCAACTTAGGCTCACAGGCAAACTCGATCGAGGCGGGGTTATTGAGCCGGTCTTGGAGCCGTTTGACAAAGGCGGCCAGATCCTCACCACTGAAGGCATTGTCCAAGGACAGCATCGGCACCCGGTGGGCGACCGTGACGAAGCCTTCGGCCGCCTGGCCCGCGACCCGCTGACTCGGTGAGCTTGGGGTAATCCAATCCGGATGGTCGAGCTCGATGGCGGTTAATGCCAGCATCAGACGATCGTATTCGGCATCGGGGACGGTCGATTCATTGAGCACGTAATATTCGTAATCGTAGCGGGAGAGCTGTTCGATCAACTCCAGATACTGGGTGCGAACCACAGACATAGGGTTTCCTGTCACTAGAGCGGTTAAGTAGGAATCATCTTAGAGCGGACAAAGGAGCGTAATTTTTCCCGATAATATTCCAAACGCTGTGGCGTGACAGAATTGTGATCCTCATCGAGCATGTCGGCGTCCAGATGCTTCGCCAAATAGCGGCCCATTTCATACATATGATCGAACGCTTCCAGGGTGTTGGCAGCGGTGGGCAACTGCATAAAGAGCGTTACCCCCGGCGTATTCACCTGATTCATGCTGTCCGGGTTAAAGGTTCCCGGCTGAACGCAATTGGCTAAGGAAAATTCGGAATAGCCCTGCGGGTTGCGATAATGAAAGATCTCCATCGGACCATGGCGCAAACCGGCCGTTAACAACAATTCCAAGACCGCACTGCCGGATAATTCGCCGTCGTTTTTGGCCATAATGTGCATAATAACCAATTCTTCCACCGGTCCGGGATTGACCCGAGACTCAACGGCTGCTGGGCTGGACTCAGGCGTCATCTCCGAGATGCCGGCGCCGGGCCGGGCTGCCGTCTTGGCTGCAGGGCCGGGAAGGTCATCGACCTCCGCTGCGGATTCATAGCGATCGACTGGTTCCGCGTCGTACTGACCAGAATCGTTCTCTGAAACAGACTCTTGATAGGCATAAGGTTCGTCTTCAAGATCATCTTCTGTGAAGGGGTTGGGCTGTTCCGTTACATCAGACTCTGGATAGCGGCCTAGCTCTTCCATCGTGAAGGTGGGCTGCTCAGTAGCTCGCTTAGGTTCGGGTGTTTGCGGGCTTTGCTCAGCGTCGTTAAACATCGCCATCGGCTCAGCCTCCGGCTCTGAGCTGCTAATAGCGTCATCGGTTTCGGTCATAGCCTGGGTGAAATCAAGCTCCGACTGCAGTGCGGCCTTTTGCCGGGCCTCATCGGACAGTGCGACCTCGGCCCGCTCTTCCCCGACCTCGACACGCTCCATCAACATGGGCACACGCTCGCGCAAGTTGAGGCGTTGCTTGAGCAGGGACTGCTCAGCATTCGACATCTCGCGCACCACCCGTGCACCGCCATTAGGTAACTCTCGAGCCACCTGGGCTTTACGCGCCAGCTCTTCAGGATCTTGATAATCGTCGTCCACCGGTATGGTTTTCGTCGGTATCTTGATTTTCATGCGCCGCACGCCATCAATCAGAATAACGATGATTGCGAACACACCTAAAGCAACAATAATTTCTCGTAATTCCATAAGTTCTACCTAAGCCGGTTACATGGCTGCCATTTGGGCTGCTTCTTCGACATTTACTGTCACCAACCGAGAAACACCCGGTTCGTTCATGGTGACGCCCATCAACTGATGGGCCATCTCCATTGCCGCCTTGTTATGTGTAATATATATAAACTGTACGTGTTCCGACATGGCTTCGACCAATTTAGCGTAACGATCCACGTTGGCGTCATCCAATGGCGCATCCACCTCGTCCAACATGCAGAAGGGCGCGGGGTTCAGCCGGAAAATTGAAAACACTAGGGCGATCGCGGTTAGAGCCTTTTCGCCGCCGGATAACAGATGAATGGTGCTGTTTTTCTTACCCGGGGGCCGGGCCATAATGGCGACACCGGTATCGAGCAGGTCTTCACTGGTCAATTCCAGATAGGCGTGCCCGCCGCCAAATACCTTGGGAAATAATTCCTGCAGGCCACTGTTGACCCGATCGAAGGTCTCTTTAAAGCGCGTGCGGGTTTCTTTATCGATTTTCCGGATTGCATTGTCCAGAACTTCGAGCGCTTTTTGCAGGTCCAGATCCTGTTCGTCCAGATAGCGTTTGCGCTCGCCCTGAGTTTGATATTCTTCGATCGCGGCCAAATTGATCGGTCCGAGACGCTGAATTTTAGTGGCCGTGCGCTCCAGCGAGGCTTCCCAGTCGGCTTCGTTAGCCTCTTCGGGCAAATTCTCAACCACGGTGGCCAGGTCGAATTGCTGCTCAGCCAACTGTTCCTGCAGGGTGCTGCGCCGCGTCATCGAGGCTTGGGCCGCCATTCGGCTTGCCTCAAGAGCGCTGCGCGAGGTGGCTGCCTGCTGATCGAGGCCATGGCGTTGCTGCTCGAGATCGCGCATCCGGCTATCGGTATGATCGACAATTGCTCGCTTTTCGGCTAACTGCTCTTCCAGTTCGAGCCGGCGTTCGAGCCGATCTTCAAGTTCCATCTGCACATCATCTTGCGGATCATCGCGCAAGGTCACTTGTTCATTGAGTTTGGCCAAGCGTTCTGCCGCTCGAGCTTTGGCGGCTTGGGCGCGTTCAAAGGCGATCTGAAAGGCGTCCACCTCGGCCTGCAATTGTTGCCGCTTTAATTGCATTTGGTGCTGTTGGTCACGACTCAGACGCACCACATCGCGTTGTTCGTCAATATCGATACGGTATTCTTCGCGCTCACCCACCAAGGCATCGCGCTCATCGACGTCGTCTTCCATCGAATCGAGCGCCTGCTGCAATTCTTCCCGATTCAGTGTCAGCGCTTCGCGTTCTTCAGCAATTTGGTGCTCAACCTCGCCGATGTCCTGATCGAGGCGCAGGCGCCGAGCCTGCAACTCTTCGGCCTGGACTCGTTTACCACCCAGCTCTGCTCTGATATCGGCTAGGGCGCGGTTCAATTGTTGATTTTCAATCTGCAGTTGATCGCGATCTTGTTCCACAGCTTTGAGCTGCATTTGGGCCACATCAAGGTTCACCGCCAAATCGTCTTCGCTGGCTTCGAGCTCATCGATGAGCTCGACCAACTGCTCGGCTTCCTGTTGCAGACTCAATAAACCGTGTTGATTGGCCTCGCCCCGGCTCAGACGCAGCCAGTTCGGCCCGACCCAAATGCCATCTTGGGTAATGCAGCTCTCGCCCGGTTGCAAGGTCGGTTGCAGAGCCAGCGCAGCCTCCAAAGAGACGACCGCTCGGACCGGGGCCAACCAGCTGTGCAACGACCGGTCACAGCGCACCTTACTGAGTAGCGAGTCGGCCGATACCGGCATACTGACGCTGGTAGCGCTGATCAGGGTTAGGGTGCCATCTTTAAAGCGTGCCAAGGGCTCGAGCAAAGCGCCGAGATCCTCAACACAGATCGCCTGCAGCGATTCACCCAATACGGTCTCGACCGCAGTCTCCCAACCCGGAGTCACTTGCAGGTCTTGGGCTAGACGCTTCGCTTCACGCAGTTGGTGGCTGGCCAACCAGTCTTGCACACCGGGCGCTTCATCGCCCAGAGAGGCCTTAATGAGCGCTTTAACTGTGCTATGGCGCGCGTTTTTTTGCTGCAACTCATGGCGCGCCTGAGTTAAGGCGCTGCGGTTGGTTTCCAGGGTCTCGCGCTGCACCAGCATGCGTTCCGATAAGTCATCGAAGCGGATTTGACCGTCCTCACCCTTAATCTCAAGCCGTTCCGACTCCTCGATCAGGCGGGCCAAATTTTCAGCTTCCGGATTATCGGCAATTGCCTGACGCTCTTGATGCAGAGACTCTTGACGCCGGTGTAACTGTTCGGCGACCCGTTCAAGGTGCTGTATGCGCGACTGGGCTACTTCGGCCTGACGCTTGGGGCCTTGGGCATTGAGATTAAAGGCGTCCCACTTACCCTGCCAGGCGCTCTGTTTTTCTTCCAACAGCACCAAGCGGTCAGTCGCCTGTTCGGTACGTTCTTCAGCGGCCTCCAGTTCCGGCTCCAAAAAGGTAAGGGACTCGCGTTTCTCTTCAACCTTGTCGGTGTCGGTTGCCGCTTCGCCGGCGGCTTCGTGCAACTGGCGCTCCGCTTCTTGAATATCCTGTAACAACTGAACCGACTGCTCTTGGCGGTGGTGCAGGGTCTGTTCGAATCGGGCAATCTCATTGCCGAGCTGATAAAACTGTTCTTGGACCCGATTAAAGGCCTCTGTAGCGTCGTGGTGTTGTTCGCGCAGGATTTCCACTTCGAGGTCTATGTGTCGTTGTTGGGCGACGAAGGATTCGTACTGCGTCTCGAGCTCGGCGATCTTGAGTTCCTGATGACTGACGTCTTGGTGCAGCCGCTGCCAGCGCAAAGCCGACAACTGGGCGCGGGTTTGCCGCTCCTCGGCCTTTAAGGTCTTATATTTTTCGGCCGATTGGGCTTGGCGTTGCAGATGCTGCAGTTGACGTTCGAGCTCTTCGCGCAGATCGGTTAAACGTTCGAGGTTTTCCCGCGTGCGACGCATACGGTTTTCGGTCTCTCGGCGACGTTCTTTGTAACGCGATATTCCGGCGGCCTCTTCGATATAGACGCGCAACTCTTCGGGCTTGGATTCAATCAAGCGCGAGATCATGCCCTGCTCGATAATGGCATAGGAGCGTGCGCCCAAGCCGGTGCCGAGGAAAATGTCGGTGACATCCTTGCGGCGGCACTTGGTGCCATTTAAAAAATAGCTTGAATCACCATCACGCGTCACCTTGCGGCGAATTGAGACTTCGTTGTAGGCGGCAAATTCGCCTCGCAGGGTGTGATCGGAATTGTCAAACACCAACTCGACACTGCACTGACTGACTGGCTTGCGCGAACTGCTGCCATTAAAAATGACGTCCGTTTTCGATTCCCCGCGCAGATGTTTGGCCGACGACTCGCCCATCACCCAACGCACCGCATCGATGGTGTTTGACTTGCCACAGCCATTCGGGCCGACGATCGCCGACAGATTGGTTGGAAAAGGAATTGTCGTCGGGTCCACAAATGACTTGAAACCGGCAAGTTTGACACTTTTTAAGCGCATCTAGTCCTAAAATCTATAATGTACAGTTAGGGTCGATTCTAGCGTCAATCGGGGCTGGGGGGAACCCAAACAAAAAGGTCATTTTAGCCAGACTATTCAATAACTTAGCGATTTTCCAGATCTGAAGGGGTGGCATTGGGCTGCGTTAACGGCAGCACCCGAGTCAGGTTAACTCGGGCCGAATCCCTTGCGCCACAACAGGGGGCCAAAAAAAACCCCGACCGGATGCTCGGTCAGGGTTTTTTTAATCGGTCGGATCAGGGCATATTGATCGTCAGTTCAACATTCGTTTCCACCTGATTCAGAGACACCTCGACCGCGTCGGTTCCCCAATCACCCGGTTGAGCGTTAGCGATGCCGGTCAACGAGACCCGAGCGGTGACCTCAACCACGTCTTGGCTGGAGATGCCGGCCATCGGACCCATGGCGTCGGAATCGCTCAGCATCACGGTGACGTTCTGAGCTCTGATAGCCAATCGTTTGACCGCCAATGGCATGCGGCTGCCGATCGGCCGGGCATACACAAACAGCGCCGCGTCTTTGGACAAGCCTTCCCAGGCAGCCGGAAGGTTCACCCGAACGACAATCCGGATTGGCTCATCAACGGCATAATCAATGCCTTGAGCCAAGAGCCGATCTTTCGCCTCGGCAATAAATTCGTCTATTACCTGCGAATCGGCGTCAAGGTTATTCAGCTTCAACCGAGTCCAGTATTCGATCGCCTTCTCATTCTTGCCTAGATCAAAGCTCAAGCGTCCGGCCAAGCCTAGCGCTGTGTCGTTTTGAAAATAGCTGAGCGACTCTTCAAATGCCGCCAAAGACAACTCACTGGCACCCAAGGTAGCCTGTACCTGGCCTATATAGGCGAGGATGGTGGACTCATCTTCGGCCTCGTGTTCGACCAGCCGTAATTGGGCCAGTACTTTATTCAAACTGAGCAGCGCTTCCGGATAGGCTTCCATATCCATCTGCATGCGCGCCAAGCGGAACCAACCCTCTATATCTTCGGGCGTTTTTTCGAGCAGCTGCTGATAATCATTGAGCGTCTTGCTGACCTGTTCAGGTGACAGATTGGCGTCGGAGGCCAGCTGCGCGAACTGCTCCTTGACCTGCACGGCCGGATAAGCCCCAATCTTGTTGTAAGTTAACCAGGCACCGCCAAATATAGCCAAGGTGAACAGTGGCACCCAGACCCAGGACATCTGACTGACCTGGCCGCGCGAGCTGCGGTCAGTCTCGGCATCGGCGAGCAAGGCCTTTTCTTCTTCTAAACGAAACGATTGATATTCAACATCACTCAGTTCGCCGCTGTCGCGCAACTGGTCCAAGCGTGCCAACTGTTCCTTGTGAATCGATAATGACCGCTCGACGGATTCAACCCCCTGCTCCTTCTGGCTGCGCTGGCGCACTGCAAAGAGTACGAAAACCAACACCGGTATGACCCAAATAGTTAAAATCAGCATTAAGACTTATCCTCCATCAAGGCCTTGAGCCGCTGTTGTTCATCCGCGGTTAACTCAGTTGGAACACCCTGTCGGCTTGAGCGAGTCAGTCGAATTAGCAGGGTCAGGCCGGAAATCAATAAAAATGCCGGCACAATCCATAACCAGATCGTAACAAAGGACATTTGCGGTTTGTAGATGACAAATTCGGTGTACCGATCGACCATAAAATCGATGATTTCTTGATCGTTAAAGCCTTGATGCAACATTTCATAGGTCTTTTGACGAATGTCTTGGGAAATCGGCGCATTGGAATCAGCGACATTTTGGTTTTGACATTTGGGGCAGCGGAATTGAAAGCTCAACTCCTCATACCGATCGCGCAGACCGTCATTGTCAAAGGTTAACAGTTCGCTGGACGCCTGGGCTCCGGAGGCCAGCAACGCGCATACCAGCACGAGACCGGCATAATAGGTTCTAAGCCATTTCATCGAAGATCGCCTTCAATTTATTCTGCCAGTTAACATCGGTAATTGGGCCCTGAAAGCGGTAGCGCACCTCGCCGGAGGAATCGACAAAGAAGGTCTCCGGTGCGCCGGTGACACCCAGATCAAAACCAAGGTCACCATTGGGATCGAAAATATCAATGCTGTATGGGTTGGCGTATTCGCTTAGCCAGGTCAGCGCTGCGGCCCGATCATCCTTATAGTTGATGCCGATGATTTTCACGCCTTGTGCGGCTAGGGAGTTCAACACTGGATGTTCGTACTTACAGGATGCGCACCAGGTCGCCCAGATGTTCACCAACATCGGCTCACCGACCAGGTCGGAAACGGTTAGGAACTTCTTACTGTCTTCTAAACGGCTCAATTTAAAGTCCGGCAAGGGGTCGCCAGTAAGGGCCGACGGTACTGCCTTGGGATTGACTCCGCTCAGCAAGGCATAACCGAATACGCTAAATATCATCAGTACGACGATCAGCGGAATTATTAAGAGTGGCTTGATTTTCATGCTGTGGCTCCCTTCTTCGTTGAGCGATAGCGTTTATCTGTGATACTGAGGGTGCCGCCGATCGCCATCAACACTGCGCCGAACCATAACCAACGAATAAAGGGTTTGACCTGAAGTCGGATCGACCAGACTTGCCGTTCGTCATCGAGCGGTTCGGCTAACGACACATAAAGATCGCGAAACAGATTGCCATCGATGCCAGCTTCGGTCATGACATTATTCTTGACCGGGTAAAAGCGCTTTTCCGGGTTTAATACCGCGACCGCCTTGTCGTTGCGATAGACATTGATCACGCCTTGATCGGCAACATAGTTCGGTCCCTGCACCTTACCGATGCTTTCAAATTCAAAACGGTAATTTTCCAGGACAACTTCATCGCCCGCGGTCATACGGAAGTCGCGCTCGATGTCCAAATTAGATACCAGCACCACACCGGTGGTCGAGACCAACAACCCCAAGTGGGCAATCCACATACCCCAGAAACCGACGCCCGCTTTGCGCACACCGGCGAGAAAGCTTTTGCTGTGCCGGGTTTTATCCATGACCAGTCGAATTAGGCTGGCCGCCGTCCAGAATACCAGGGACAGACCCAACCAAATTTGCCAGTGCAGTTCACCGGACAGGGTCCAGGGCAGCACTAAGGCGATCACGATTGCCCCGGCCGCGATGGCCAGCAAAAATCCAGTCCAATTCTTTAGTTGGTCTTTTTTCCAGCGCATCAGTTGACCGACAGCAATAAAACAGAGCAAGACCACCATCAGCAAGTTGAACGCCAGATTAAAAAATGGTGCGCCGACCGATAGCTTGCGCCACCCGAAGGCATCGGCAAAGAGCGGTAAAAGCGTACCGAATAGCACCGCAAAGGCGATAACCACCAGAAGGATGTTATTCATCAGAATAAAGGACTCGCGCGAGACTAGCTCGAACTGGCCATTGGTTTTAATCTTGCCAGCGTTGAGCGCATAGAGGGTCAAACTGCCGCCAATGGTTAAGGCCAGAATTACCAGAATAAACAGACCACGTTCTGGGTCAGCGGCAAAAGAATGGACACTGGTGAGCACCCCCGAACGGACCAAGAAGGTGCCTAACAGGCTGAACGAGAAGGCAAAGATCGCCAACAGCACCGACCAACTCTTAAACAAATTGCGCTTTTCAGTCACCGCCTGTGAGTGAATCAAGGCCGTACCGATGAGCCAAGGCATAAAGGACGCGTTTTCAACCGGATCCCAAAACCACCAGCCGCCCCAGCCTAGTTCGTAATAGGCCCACCAGCTGCCCAAGGCGATGCCCAGAGTCAAGAAGGCCCAAGCGACATTGGTCCAGGGTCGCGACCAGCGCACCCAACTGGCATCAAATCGGCCGGTTAAGAGCGCGGCAACGGCAAAGGCGAAGGCCACAGAGAATCCGACGTAGCCCATATAGAGGGTGGGCGGATGAATGATCAGGCCTATATCCTGCAAGAGCGGGTTGAGGTCGGAACCGTCCACCGGCGAGATGGGTAGGAACCGCTCAAACGGGTTAGAGGTAAAGAGAATAAACATCAGAAAAGCAAAGGCAATAAGGCCGAGAACTCCCAGGACCGCGCCCTTGAGCTCGAAGTTCAGCGTGCGCGCGAATACTGTGACCGCAACGGTCCAGCCGCCCAACATCAGGATCCACAAGAGCATCGATCCCTCATGGTTGGCCCAGGTCGCCGACATCTTAAAGTACCAGGGTAAGGCACTATTGGAATGTTGACTGACCAGATAGACCGAGAAATCATCGGTCAAAAAGGCATTCATCAGGATACCGAACGACACGACTAGGAAAAAAAACATTCCCCAGGCCAAAGCCGGTGCGGTGCGCAACAGCGACTCGTTTTTAAGTTTCAAGCCCACCAACGGCAAAACCGCGAGCAAAAACGAAAACAGCCAAGCCAGGATTAGTGAAAACTGCCCAAACTCTGGAAACATGTAAACTCCGTTAATAGGTGGTAGAGGCCTGACCGGCTTGCTCTAGAGCGTGGGTCACTTCCGGTGGCATATAGGTTTCATCGTGTTTGGCTAAAACGGTGTCGGCGGTAAACAGATTCGCCTCACCCAGTTGACCAATCACCACGACGCCCTCACCTTCCTTAAATAGATCCGGCAAAATGCCGTCATACACAATCGACACATCCGCTGAGAAGTCGGTCACCTCGAAGAATACCTTTAAACTGCCCTCTTCGCGCTCAACGCTGCCGGCCTTAATCATCCCACCGGCCCTGATAACTTGGGCCTTGGGTGCCAGACCCTGGCTAATTTCCGTCGGCGTAAAGAAATAGTTCAAATTTTGCCGCAGTGCAAAGATGGCCAAGAACACTGCAATACTGACGCCACAGACACCCAGGAGTATCAATAGCAGACGCTGTTTTCGCTTCGGATTCATGCTTGCTCCCGACGTAATTTACGTTGATGATCTTTGACCAGCTGTTTCGCTAGATAACGCGGCCCGAGAATATTAAAGAGCACAACAATGGTGGCCAAGCCATAGGCTAACCAGACATAGAGGCCGTGTTCGCCCATCTTCAAAAAGGCCGAAAAGGATTCGAACGCCATTATAAACCTCCCAGTTGTTCAATTTCTTTTTGCGCCCAAAGGGCCTTGCGCTCGCGCTTGAGAATTTCCAGTCGAGCGCGAATAAACATCCAGGCCAAGAATGCCAAATAGAAGCCTAAAATAGATAGCAGCAGAGGCACCAACATGCTGATGTGCATGGGCGCCTTTTCGGTAAACTTCAGCGTAGCGGGTTGATGCAGGGTCGTTACCAGGTTTACCGAGTATTTAATGATTGGAATATTCACGACTCCGACCAAAGCCAAGATAGCCGCGGCTCGATCGCCACTCTCTGGCCGCTCCATGGCGTTGTGCAAAGCCCAGAGGCCAAGGTAGAGCAAGAACAGGATCAGCATCGAGGTGATGCGCATATCCCATACCCACCAGTCACCCCAGGTCGGCTTGCCCCAGATGGCCCCGGTGGCCAGCGCCAGAAATGCCATGGTCATACCGATTGGGATACACGCCTTGGCCACATAGAAGGCCAACTTGATGCGCCAAATCAGGCCGACCGCCCCGGCTATCGCGATGGTCATGTAGATGGCCTCGGACAGGAAGGCCGACGGCACATGGATAAAGATGATGCGATAACTGTTGCCCTGGACACGTTCAACCGGAGAAAAAGCTAGGCCCCAGACCAGCGCCACGCCAATCAGCACAAAGGCCGCCCAGCCAAGCCAAAAGCTCCAGGGTTTGGACATCTGATAAAACCACTTCGGCGAACTGCACTTGTGGAACCATCGAACAAAAATTTGCCACATCGACTCTTGTCTCCAGATCATTCAATTACCGCGCCCTGCTTTGTTGGGTAGGGCTACGGCTACGTATTGTTTAGGACTTCGAACTGGGCACGTTAATCGCCCACTGTTACATTTAAGGCGGCGACCGTCAGCCAGGGTGTGAGCGCAAAGGCCCCGGCGGTAAAGGCACCCAAGAGCGCCAGGTAACCTTGCCAAGGCTGGTCCGTGGCCATAGCCTGAACCGTTGAAGTGCCGAATATCAACACCGGCACCAGAATCGGCATAATCAAAATCGTTAACAATAGACCACCCTTGCGCAACCCGACGGTTAAAGCCGCACCCACACTCCCGATCAGACTCAGAGACAGGGTGCCAAGCAATAATGAGAGCATCAGCACCGGTACCGCTTTGGCTGGTAATGCCAGCATCACGGACAATACTGGCGATAATACCGTTAATGGCAAACCGGTCACCAACCAATGACTGATGATTTTACACAACACTAACAATTGAGGGGGCACCGCCGCTAAAAGCATCTGTTCAAGAGTGCCGTCATCGAAATCATTGCGAAACATCAGGTCGAGCGATAAAAGTGAGGCCAAGAGCGCAGACACCCAGAGGATGCCGGGCGCCATCAGGGCGAGTTTGGCCAAATCCAAGGTCACACCTATCGGAAAGAGACTGACCACCACAACAAAGAAGAACAGTGGGTTCAACAGGTCTGCCCGACGCCGGAAGGCCAAAGTCATTTCTCGCGTCAGGGTGGTGCGCAGGATGGCAATCACAATGGGGCTCCAATGTGCAGAGGGCGCACGGCAGCATGATGGAGGCCGTGATGACTGGTCATAATAACCGTACCACCTTGCTCGGCGAAGCTGACAATGCGTTGCTCAAGCTGATTCACGGCGCTAGTATCCAGCGCGGTGAAGGGCTCATCCAACAGCCAGAGTCGTACCTCTGGCAGATCGAGGTAGAGTCGGGCCAACGATACTCGGCGCTGTTGGCCGGCCGATAAACTGTGCGCGGGAACGTCTTCATAGCCGCGTAAGCCGACCGTCGATAAGGCCTGCCACAGGGCTTCTGGGGCCAACACCTGATTGTGTAAGGCCATGGCGAAGGCGAGATTTTCCAATGGGGTTTGCAACAGGGTGACGGCTGGCCGGTGGGCCAGATACCAGAACCGATTGCCGTCGAGCGCATCGCCGTCAGCCACGGGCGCATGCCAGGTGACATTGCCTTCGACCACCCAGCTCAGGCCAACCAGGCGACGTAATAGCGTGGTTTTTCCGGCACCATTGGCACCCTGTATGTGGAGGATTTCACCCTGATCGACAGCGAATGACAAATCTGCAAATAGAATTCGCTCATCTCGCTCACAGAATAGGTCTGCAGCTTTTAACAACTCAGGCATAAACCTATCCAGAATAAAAGTGTGCCGAGTATAACCACCTGTAATAGAGCATTGGTAACCTTTACCAAAGCTTGAGATATCAAGAATTTCAGCCTGGCGCCGATATAGACTATTATCTTCCCCTGATAAAGTAGCTTACCCAGCAGGTGGTCACTATATGGCAAATGATGGCATCCGATTGCCCAGCGACAGCACCGTGACCAGTCAAAAAATCATTCGCGGCGGGGGCGAACCTGAAACAACCGCTCTACCGTCAAAAAACCTCCCACTCACGCCGATGTCGCCTCTGGTGACCGTCGTACTGCAATCGAAAACCCTATTAGCGGGCAACAAGGCCTCCCTTTTCGAGCTTATTTTGCAGAATGACCCGAAAAGCGCGCCCCCCTTGAGTGTGTTCTCGGACGCCCCGATCCGACCGGGCACCTCCCTACTCCTGGAATTCGATAAGCATCAACAATACCAACCGGTTCGGCAACCGACCCAGGCCCAACTCACCAAGCTGGTCAATTTGGAACTAGATTTTTGGCGCGGACATCTCTTACCTAAGGCCGACGCGCGCAACTTCCCCACCCTACCGAGTCCCGTTGAACTGACCGGCCTAGCACACAGATTTAGCGCCCTGAGTCCGCTGGTGCATTGGCTAAACCAACGGCCAACCAGCCTCAGCAGCCCAGTGGTGGCTGCTTGGATTCGTGAGACCGTTGCCCTGTCGCAACTGCGCTATTGGAGCAGCATGCCCAAGGGCCGTGCTTCGGGCCTGGCCGCTCTGGGTTCAGGTATGTCCTTGCTAGAGGGACTGGACAGCATAGACGCAGCGCCACCGAGCAGCGGCCATGCCAACTTACCCAGTCCTGCCGGCGTCAACCCTAAGATGGCCGACTCCGGCCTACAGGCGCCACTGGAAATCAAACTCGGTCAATGGCTCGGGTTGATGGATGACACTATCAAGGCAGCACCGGATCAACTCAATAGCCGGTTAAAACAACAGGCGGCGGCATTAATTGCGCAATCCCTGCAGCAAGCGAACAAGATTCGTGCGCAGAACCCGCTGGAGGCCAGTCAAAATGCAAACTCGAGCAAGGACGACAGTCCACTGCTCGCCCTGCGCAATTGGCTTGAAGCGAGTCAAGCTCGGATTCAGAACAGTGCTATTTTGGGCGCCTCGGCCCAATGGTCGGCGCCCGATCAGCCGACGGTTCAGCAGATGCAGCTGCCGCTAATCTGGCTCGGACTGACCAGTTGGGCCGACATCGAATGGTGGCAAGAACAACACCGCAATACCGCCAACGCCGACAAGGACGCCCGCGCGCGCCGCCGCTGGCGCATGAAGGTCTATCTGTCCTTGGCACCGATGGCCGACATCTGTGCCGATATTGATTGGGGCGGCGATGCCACCCAGCTAACGTTTTGGAGTGAGGATGCGGCCACGCTCAGCCATCTGAATACCTTATTACCTAAGCTGGAGAGCTGGACCGCCGGCTTGGGTGAGCGGAATATAACCACCAAGCACGGCATGCCCAAAAAAATGAATGCCGATCGACAAAAAGAGAAAGACAACCACCTAGTGGATATCCACACATGACAGATCCAACCGTAAATAAAGCTGCCACCTTGCAATATAAGGGGCGAAAAACCCCGATTGTGTCGGCCTTTGGCGAAAACGAACAGGCTCAAGCCATCCTCAAGCTGGCCCAGCAACACCAGATACCGGTTTATGAAGACGAAGACCTGGTGAATATCCTTAGCCAACTGGATGTCGGCAAGGCAGTCCCGCCGGAGCTGTTCGAATGGGTGGCCAGCGTATTGGCCTTCGCTTTTTTCGCTAAAAACGAGGTGCCCGAAGGCTTCTCACCCACGGCGACGCGCACCGCCTATAAGCGGATGCGCGAAAACTATGGCGATGTCTAAACTGACAGAGTTAAAACTGACAGGGGCGCCCTGCCAGAGGCCAAACAAACCGCGCCACCGTCAAAGCAAACGGTCGCGCGATGAGCCTTTGACCCTATAGATCCAGCCCAGTGAAAAGATGCAAATAGATATCCCCAAAGCGGGCCGCCCAGGCCGCCTCATTGTGCTGACCGCCCTCGATAGTGCGGCAGGTCACCTCGCTAAAGGGCACCTGCAAGGCACCACACATCTTAGTATTACTCTGCACCAGCAGTTCCGGCGTGGTATAGCTGAGCTGCTCATCGGTACCGATATCGGTATAGACGCGCATCGGAAGGCTCGGATCCGCCGCCCGCACGTAATCGCGCAACTCATAACCGTTCATCGGATTGTCGAGCGCAACCAAGGACACCGCAGCAATCTTGGAAAAGTGGGTCTGATAACGAATACCCGTATAGATCGCCATATAGGCGCCCATAGAGCTGCCGGCAATGCCGGTGTTGTCGCGATCGGTCAGGGTACGATATCGGCTATTGATCAAGGGCATCAAGCTGTCGACCACAAAGGCAGCGTGTTGAGCCCCCTTAGCATCGATAAAGCCCAAACTCGGGTGGGTCCAATCCCACCCGGTATATTCTTGATAACGCTGCTGAGCGTTCGGTGCACTGTCGATACCCACTACAATTACGCCCTCGTGCTCGCCCGTGCTGTAAAGCAAATCAAGTATCTCATCGGCATACCACTCGTTACCGAAGGCACTGGTGTTCTTATCGAACAGGTTATGGCCATCGTGCATATAGAGCACCGGATAGTCTCGTTCACTGACGTCGTAATCGGTCGGTAACAGCACGCGCACCTTACGGCTAATATTGCCCAATTGCGGCATCCTGACATCTAAGATGCGCACATCGCCCAATACGGTATTTTCGGGTCCGTTACAGGCATCGCCTACTATGGTGGCGAGTTTGTCGGCTTCGATAATCTTAGTATTGCGATTAAAGCGGATGCGATATTCGGCACAGTCGTCGACCGTAAAGTCGAGCGCCGGATAGGTGTCCAGCCAATCACCGAAATGGTCGATCTTAAAGCGCGCAGGGCTGGCCTGATTTTTAAAGGCGACGGTAAGTTCGTAATGGTCGGTTGCGCCGATTTGCGTCAACCTAGTGCTCTGCCAATTATTCGCGGTGCCGCGGAAAAACCAGTCGTCATCGCCCGGCTCACTGCACGCACCGGTCAGAATGTCGCGTAGCTTGGTGGCGACGATGGTTTTCAGCACGCTATCGAATACAATTTCGTACTCGGCGCAATCTTCGATACGAAAATCCAGGGCCGGATAACTTTCCGTCCAGTCGCTGAAGTGATCAATTTTAAAGCGGGCGTCCGCCTCCTGTTTTTCAAAGGCGACATTGAGCGTGAAGTTGTTGGTGCCGGGTATGGCTGACATCACCGTGGCCGCCCAGGCATTTGAGGAGCCGCGATAGAACCAGGCATCGGTAATGCTGCATTCTCCGTCTGTCACCACCCCGACCTTCTCCAATACAATGGCTTTGCTATTGGCGTTAAACAGAATGTTGTATTCACTGCAGGCATCGACCTGTAGATCCTGACTGGGGTAACTTTCGCTCCAGTCGGCAAAGCGATCAATCTTAAAGCGGGCAATGGCTTCTTCCTTATGAAAGTTAAGGTTCAAATGATATTGGCCATTACCCAAGTCCGTCATCGGCTGGGGCTGCCAAGCATTGGCCGTGCCCCGAACAAACCAGTCGGCATAGGCGGTCGGCGCTAGCAGAGTGAGTAGGCCAAGCAACGCCATAGCGGGCCACGATTGCGTTATTTTCGTTATAATTCTAAACATATCAATTCCTTTGCAATGCAGAAAATATTGTTGTTATTTATGTCGAATACCGATCACCCAATAGCGTTTCCATACTGCCCTATTTGATATCGACTCATTTTGACGAGATAAATCCAATCCAACGCACCGTACCACACACCCAACAGAGATTATGGGGTGGCGTTATAGCTTGCGTATTAAACTCAGCTTAAAAAGCTCCCAATAAAATTGAACTAGTCTACCCGCCACGCTAAACTAAATTTTTTGACGAAACAAAACAAATACTTACTAGAGTTAATAACAATTTTTTTCAATCGTTACGATTTAGATCACATATTAGCAACAACAGGGTCACTAGACGGGCAAATTGATTAACTAATTTTTTCAAATGTTGCTCGAACAGGTTGGCGGGTAACAAGCAATAGGGTTGAAATATCAACAGAGGGTTTTATTGCCCGCATCCTGCTAAGACCAATATCAAGCCTGTAACACTTGACAATAGAGCATCAAAGGCGGGTGGATTCTTGCAGGGTGCTTTGAATATGTTCAATATGGAATCGGGTGCGATCTTTGTAAAAATTTCAAAATGAGTCAAGACTGCTTCCGGTAAGACCCTGGCACCCGCCAGGGTCTCTATGCGACGGCTATATATCAAATGGACTAATAGCTACTACTGCTCCAATAGCTCATCAATATCTTCCACATCAACATCAAAGATCAATGCCGAGTTTTTCCAACAGCCGTCTTCTTTAACAAACTCCCATCTAACCAGAGGCTCGTAGTTATCGGTAAACAACGCAACGCTCGCTGTATACTGCCCAACAACAACCTGTTCCGCCGCGCTTGACTCACGCAGCTTATCGTGAGCTTTACTGCTGTTAACGGTCACCAAATACTCAAGGTGATCGTCTCGCTCAGTTATGTAGATAGGCTCATTATAACCGGGCCCGACTAGATCTAGCCTAAAGGGATATACAGCTTCTGTAGGAAAAAATAGACCCAATGTATTTACCATAGCCCAAGTATCAAAATCAACGTTACAGGCATACAACTTAGAGCAAGATAAAATAGACAGGCTAATTACTATATATTTCACTATCATTTCCCTCCACTAATCACCGGAACCATCAACCGGCAAACTGACCGGCATACTTCCAGGTTGGCGTATCTCCTTGGCAAGACTTATAGTCTGAATGTTTATCACCCCGACCGCCAGCCACGAGACCGCTGCTGGTTCTGGTATGATATTGCACCGTAACCGTTGAGGTAGCAATTTTCGTATAGCAATGAGCATTGTTGGTGGCACCACCTGTTACAGATTCAAAGTCATGCGCAAGTATAATTTCTTTCATGGTAATTTCCTTTTATGTATTAAATAAATAACCCGTACATCCTAAGGAATTCCTTTCGGGTTACACTTGGGTTTTGGGCAAGCGAGAATTTCGCTTACCCACATTGCTCTACGAGCAAATTCTTTAGTTTAGCGATAAGCGCACACTGGCATGGCCAACAGCAAGGCATGGGTTATGGTTGGAATTGGGATTGACGAGTCAACTTCGAGGGAATAGTTACTAAGTTTTCCATTACGGAACATGGCCCTATATCGATCACTAAGAAACTGATATAGAAAATAAAATATTAGGGGGAATTGACGAATAAGGCTTGGGCATTTTAACCCGAAACAGACCTTCTGATGAGTCGGCCGACTTAGAAATATTTGTCGACAGAATGTACCCGCAGGCCGTTTCAGGGGTGGCGATACAGAACCGATGGAGTAGTTAATTTGACCCATCCAGAAATTCCTTTTCCGACGTCATGATTAAAAATTACTGTCCAGCCAGACAGCTACCGTCCGTGACCATCAACTTGCGTGGCAATCAACTTGTGTGACAATCAACTTGTGTGACAATCAACTTCCGTGACGGTGGCTCTCGTTAGCTCTCGTTAGCTCTCGTTGCTATTAACCCTTAAACTAACGTACAACTTTTTATTTTGCAACGGCCCTTATGCCGATAAATACAAAATATATAGAGAATATTATTTATTTACTTATTTAATATACATTAGGTTTAATTCTTTTTGACTAGAACCAATCGCCGTAAGACAACCTTATCGGGCACCTACTCTGTAATGGACGGCGATAAAACCGAAGACTCAACCTCATATTTTTATCGCCTAAATTGATTCACGGAAAAACAGATCGCGCGGGCTCCTATTGACTCACACCTAATTTAAAAAAGAAAATTTATAGCGATTGAGCGAAACCTAAAAAACCCACTGCAACTGAGCGGAGAAAACGCTGGGGTAGATGCCATACTCATAGGCATAGCTGTGAGACTTGGCCACCGGCACAACGGCGTTGACATTTAAGGTCATATCATCGGACACACTGTACGCCAGGGCACTATTAAACAGCGCCGAATTGTCGTTCAAATTAAGCGTGGCACCGGTGCTCCATTGGGTTAACACATTGATCGGATAACTGACTTGAACACTGGCATACCATTGGGCCAGGGGCAGTACCGCACCGATCTGATAGAAGCCCTGCCCGGCCGCATTCTGCAGGTAATCTTGGGCGCTGCCCAAACCATTGTAGTGCAGCTCGGAGACCAGATACCAATCCTCAAACAGAGTCATATCGGCCCCCAGGGTGACGCGAATGTCACTGCTGCCGGGTTCACTCAACCAGGCGGTTTCCTGCCACAGACCCAGTGCGCCGATGCCAGACTGCACACCCAGAGCCGCCAGACGATACTGGTCGTTGATCTGGATGGCGGACAGTTGCCAGTCGGCAGCCAAGATAAAGGCTTTAAGCCGACCGAATAGCGCGCGATCGACACCCATAACGTAACCGGCCTCCAGTGAAGACACCGGACCGAGAAACCAAGTAGCGCGCAGCGCATCGACACCGGGTCGATAACTGCGATCGGTTGCGACCAGGTCAATCGGCTGCATCACATCGATCGGCGAATAGAATTTGGCCAAGCCGAAACTAATCGGTTGCCGGCCCAGTACCCACTCGCCGAATGGGCTGTACCAGGTAACCGAGAGTGCATCGAGTTGTTGGTAGAGCCCTAGGTTATCTGTGCTGCTGGCCCACAGTTCGGTATCCAAATCTGCCAGGCGATAGTCCGCCGTGCTCGCCGTGCTGCTGGCTTGCTGCCGCTCGGGCCAATAGACCGTGCCCTGCGCGGACCAGCCGTAACGCAGATTCACTTGGGTGGCCGCAGAGGGAAAGGCAAGCAGATTCCAATAGCCGCTCAGCTGTCCGTTGGCGCGGGTGTCGGCTGCTTGCGCACTATCGGGCAGGCCCGAGAGAGTCGGAGTGCTGAGCAGGCTGGCGGCACTGGTCAGGTCGACACTCTGTTGATAGTCCAGTGCCGCGCACCAGGGCGCCAGCAGCAGCCCAGTGACAATTCCCCCGACCTTGCCGCGGACCATGCCCCGAAC
>NZ_CEYAVF010000019.1:52847-67570 GCF_982785585.1 Reinekea sp.
CATTGCCCCAAACCAGGCCCCTGACCCTGCCCCAAGGGCTAAGACGCATCGCGCCGCTCGTCCTTGAGGACTTGGCCGTCTTCTATATGGATCAGCCGGCTGGCCCGTTCCATGATTTTCGGATCGTGGGTGGAGAATACAAAGGTCATGCCCTCGTTGCGATTGAGGTCGTGCATCATATCGAGCAGGTCCATCCCGGTTTGGGAATCGAGATTGGCGGTCGGTTCGTCGGCGAGAATAATATCGGGCTGACTGACCATGGCCCGTGCCACAGCCACCCGCTGCTGCTGGCCGCCAGACAGTTGATTGGGCCGGCGTGTTTCGCGTCCGGCCAGACCCACCTGCTCGAGCATTCGATAGACCCGCTCCTTGCGTTCGGCCGCAGGAATGCCCTGCAACAACATGATGTACTCGCAATTTTCGGCGGCATTTAACACCGGGATCAGGTTATAAGCCTGAAAGATAAAGCCGATATGATCGCGCCGAAAGTCGGACAATTCATGGCCCGACATCGACGATATAGCCTTATCCTTGAGTAACACCTGGCCAGCATCGGGGGTGTCGAGCCCACCCATCAATTGCAGCAGGGTCGACTTGCCCGATCCGGAGGGCCCGACGATGGCGGTAAACTCACCGGGTTCAATCACTATATCGACCTCATTTAAGGCTCGCACCAGCGTATCGCCGACACCATAAAAGCGGCCAAGTCCACGGGTTTCTATCACTGCTGTCATCTGTCAGTCTCCTATAAACTCTTGTGTAAGGCCTTGGCCGGAACGATGCGGGCGGCATGGATGGCGGGGTAAAGACACGCTACCAGGGTCATAACTAAAACCGCAAAAGGCAATTCGGTGAACTGCAGCAGGCGCAGTTCCGGACGCAGTATCTCAGCCAGGGCCACGCCCGACACATCCATGCTGCCATAATCGATGCCGATTGCGCCGACCCATAGGGTAACGCCCGCACCGAGTGCGGCCCCGAGCACCAGTGCCAACAGGCAGAGCACAAAACCCTCGATCAGAATCAAGTTAAAGACACTAGTGCGCCGGGTCCCGATGGCCAGAATCACACCAAACTCGTAGGTGCGCTCGTAGATCGACATAAACATGGCATTGATCACCCCTAGGGTGGCTACAACAAAGAGGATAGTGCCGATGATCAGCAAGCTGTATCCGGTGAGTGCGAGGATGGCGGCCAAATCGGGCATCAGGGTGGTCCAGCCTTCGGCCACGGTTTGCGGCGTGGCCAAGCGCGACCAGAGTGCTAAATCCTTGACGCCCGAGAGCGACTCGTCGGTCAGATTGAAGGCGATTTCATGAATGCCCTGGCCGATGCCCATCATGGCCTGGGCTTGCGGCAATTGAATAAAGACCAGCCCCTCGTCAAAGAATTTCGATTTCATCTCGAAAATGCCGCTGACTCGGAACAGCCGCTGGTCGATATCATCGCTCTGATAGTTATTAACCGAGACCACCAGGCGATCCCCTAGGTCCACTTCCAATAGATCGGCCAAGGGGCCACCGAGCAGTATCTGCAGTTCGGACCCGGCGTTGTCCAGATAGTCGCCCCGGATCATGCTGAGTTTTAATTTCGACACCGATGCCTCCAAATCAGCGTCGACGCCTACCACCTGCACGGCAATATTATTGGCACTGCTGGAGACCATACCGAAATCCAGAGCGCGCAGACTATAGCTGGCGACCAAGGGTTCTGCCATCAGGCTGTTAATCTGTTGGTCGACATCCGTAATGGTTTTTTCGCCATCACGTTCGGCCAGATAACTGACGTTGTGAATCTGCGCATCACCCGGGTAGAGCCGGGTCGCCGAGCGCACCATGACGTCGGTCATCGCCTTAATATAGCCGTCGGTAAAGATCAGGATCGCTAGGGTCATGCTAATCAAGAGGATGGTCAGAAAGGAGCGACGTTTGTTGCGCAATATATTGCGCACGGCGAGTGTCCAAGTCAGGCTCATCTTATAAACTCCTCATCGCGTCAACGGGCACAATGCGCGCTGCGCGCAGGGCTGGGAAGATCGAAATCAGCGCCGCTGAGCCGATAATAATTAGGGCCGGCTCGACAAACACCTTCAGATCCCATAGGCCTTTCATATGATCCATCACAACGCCCGAGACCTCCATGGGGTCGGGCAAGGTAAAGCCGACATTGACCAGATAGGCATTGACCGGCAGCACCGTGAGCAGGCCGAGTAAACAACTCAACGTGGCCAAGAGCAGTGTTTCGATGACGATCAGGAAGAACAACCGGCGCGGCGAGGTACCGATGGCCTTGAGGACACCGAATTCACCGGTTCGCTCCATAACCGACATCAGCACGGTATTCAAAACCCCGATGCAGACCAACAGAACAATCACGAAGTAGGACACATAGCCCCCTTCAATATCGGCGCTCATGGTCTGGTAAAACTCTTTCGAGACCACCTGCCAACTACTCGCTTCCAGCCCGGCACTGGGCTCCAGCCAGGCATTGAGCTGCTCCGCAAGTTCCGGACCGTCGTGATAATCCGCCGTTAACACCGCCCAGTAGTGCGCTTGCTCCGGCAAAACAAAGAAGCTCTGCGCGGCGGATAAGGGCAGATAGACATTGCGCGCTTCAAGCCCTTCGGTGGCACCCACTATGCCGGCCACGCGAAACAGATCGTTGGCCACCGAACCGTCGGCACCCTGGGAGATCAGGATCAGTTCATCGCCGATCGACAAACCCAATTGGCGCGCCGCGGCGGCACCTATCAGGCTTTCAAAATAACCCTCGGCATCGGCCTCGGCCCGCAGATAACGACCCACCTTGACCTTATCGACGAGAAAAGAAATATCCGCTTCCTTGACGACATCGATACCGATCACCTGCACCGGGAAGCTTTTGCTTACGCCATAGGCTAAGGCGCCGCTGACAATCCGCGGCGTGGCACTAACCACATTGGCTTGCGCCAGCAACTGCTGGTAAAAGGTCGACGTGGCGGGCACGGTCTTATAGAGAGACGGGCGATCGAGATAGTTTTCTGCGGTAATCTGGGCGTGGCCGGTCGAATCCCGCGTAAAAAAGTCGATCACTTGTTCATAGCTGCCGAACTGAACCGAGAGCGAGATGACCAGCAGAAAATAGCCGCCAAACATACTCAACATGGTCAGCACGGTGCGGCGCTTATTGCGCAAAATATTGCGAAAGGCGAGCTTGAGCATCAACATGGTTAAGCCCTCCTCAACGACGTTTTTTGAGATTCTGCAGGGTGAAAAAGTCCGACTCAAGGTCGATGTCGAATTCCATGCTGTTATAGGTTACCTGGGTTTTGTTGCCGGGCTTGTTGAGCGGTACCAGCTCCATCACCGTCGGCAAGGTGATGTCGCCGAAGGTTTGGATTGCGCTAAAGCGCATTTCGCGCATCGCCTGGCCGTCTTCATCAAAGTAGGTTTGCCGGATCGGCAAGAGGTTGTCCTTGGTCACGACAATCTGCATGGCGCCCCAAACGGTCACGGTGGTCGCCTTGGCGGTCAGGTCTAGGGTGTAGAGGCTATCGGTTTCGCTCAGGACTACGTCATAGGCATCGACCCAGGAGCCTTCGCGCATCAGATCGTCATTGGTGAAGTCCGAGCCCATCCAGCTGCCCATCATCATCGAGGGGGGCACCTTGATGACCTTGTTGATCTTGGGCAAGAAATTCCACATGTTTTTTTCACGCTTGAGCGTTGAGACACCGGCCTCTTTCTTCGGCTCGAGAATGCGCACCAGGGAATAGTCCAGCCCCAGGGCCCAGGACTCCAGGGTCATCGACCGGGAGAAATCCGCGGTGACAATCTCCATGGTCATCACCGCATGGGAGTTTTCCTGCTGATAGAGGTTATCGATCTTCTCGAGCAGCTCGATGGCCTTGGCGTCGGCCAGCGTATCGGCATGGCTCGACCCGGCAAAGGTAAACAGGCTGAAGACCAGGGGTATGGCGAGTAATATGGGCAATTTCACAAACGAACCTCCATAGGAACACTGGTCCGTACTGTATCAAAATCCAGGCTCTAGCTACAGGCTAGTTGGCAAAGTCATGACATCTGTCAGGTCTGGGTGTAATCCCCCCATTTTTAATCTCAGCTAAAACGGGGCAAGTTCACCCTACGGTACAGCAGTTTGTTATGTTTTTTGTAACTTCTTAGCCACAACAAAATAGCTAGATGCGTCCTTATATATCTCTTCAGATTCAACCGTTTGAAACCCGCCTGCTTTTAATATGCTTTCTACCTCAGAGCTTGTGACCCTTCTTATAGGAATAGGAATTAGCCCAAGCTTACACAAGACCCGCACCAGCTGGATTTGAAGATTAACGAAAAATGACATCTTTTGTCGTAAACAAGGTGTTACAGAAATAAATAAACCTTCCGGCTTTAGTAATTCATTTATTTGCAGCACTACATTCTGTGGATTAGGGACTGTATGCAACATATTAAAAGCTAGAATGACATCATATGACTCTTTAGAATATTTTCCGTCAAAAATATCCGCTTGCTCGAAATTTACGTTTTCGATTTTACCATGAGCGGCTTTCGCTTGGGATATCGCAATCATCTCAGATGAAATATCAATTGCATGAATATCTTTTACAAGGCTAGAAAATTGACAGGATGCAGTGCCTGTTCCACACCCATAATCAAGAACAGTGTCGCTGTCTTTCAAGAATATTTTAGTATTTTCTCGAGATTTTTTATGAATGTAATTAAAACGCTCTTCAGTCTTGTCATAGTTTTTTGAAGCCTTATCCCAAAAATTTTCCGCTTTATTCATTCTCTATGCCTTAGGGTAATACATAATGGGTTATTACTCTGCTTAGCCGTTTTAGACCGTAAAACCCTGATGTTCCGGCACATTTTTAGAGATTTTGCGGTGCCGTTCACCTGCAATGAGGTTCTGTCATACAGTCTAGAGATGAGGCGAGTCTTGTCATCGATTGGTTAGCTTGACTTCGATACGTCGGTTGTTGCGAAAGGCTTCGTCTGTAAAATTTGCATCAATCGGATGATGCTCGCCAAAACCGGTGGCTGCCATACGTTCTTGTGGGATTCCTTGCGCCGCCAGATACCGAACTACTGATACGGCTCTTGCCGTTGAAAGCTCCCAGTTGGAAGGGAAACGTTCTGTATTGATCGGTAGCTGGTCCGTGTGCCCGTCAATTCGCAATATCCAGTTAATATCGCTCGGAATATCGTTGGCGACTTCCACTAGAATTCGAGCCAGTTTGTTCAGTTCCCGCTGACCTTCGATGCCCAAAGTTGCTGAGGCTGACCCGAAAAAGAGTTCAGAAGGTAATAAGAATCGGTCACCTTCAATGCGAACATTGGAGTTGTTAACCAATGCCAAGCGAAGGCGGCCAAAGAAGTCAGAGCGATATTGTTCCAGCTCGTTGACGCGCTGCGCCAAGGCTGTATTCAACCGTTCGCCTAAGTCGGCCAGCAGCACTACCTGCTCGGCAGTCACATATTGCTCAAGGGCTAGAGCCGTACTTATCTGATTGAGTTGTTCCTGCAATGTTTCTATCTTCTGACTTAACCGATCAATATCGGCCTGAGCCCGGGCCGACAAGCGTTTTTCCTCTTTGAGTGCTTCTTCTCCCTCGCTGGTGATTGCCACCAAGTCTTCAATGCGTATCTCTCTTTCCTTGATCTCGCGCTGGGCGAGCTGGGTTCGCTCCTGTTCACTCGCTAGGCTGGCTTCCAATGCTTGTCCACGATTACGCAATGAGCCGACTAGTTCACTACGCGCCACCAGTTCAGTTTCAAGTTTCTCAACCGTTTGATCGCTTTCGCTCAGGCGAGTGACCAAACTGGAAATTTCCAGCTCTAGTTCAGCACGTAATTGTTGTAGCGTAACAATGTCTTGCTGCAGCGATGCCTTTTCTCGCAATTGAATTTCGATAGTTCCCTGGTCAGTTTCCACGGTTTCCTCGAGTACAATAACTTGCTCTTCCAGTCCTTCTTGCCGTTTTAGGCTCTGGCTGTACTGGTCTTGCAATGACACCAATCGTTCATTAAGTACTTCGTTATTCTGTTCCTGAACTCCCAGAGCAGTGCTGATTTCGGCGAGTCGATCATTAAGTCGGGTTAGCTCTGTATCTCGGTCGGAGACAGTCTGGGCCAGAAATACCTGTGCCAGAGTAAAGATCATCAACATGAATATAACTAGCAACAGCAGGGCCGACAGGGCGTCGACATAACCTGGCCAGACATTAATGGTAGTTTGGGCGCGCCTGCGACTGCCTAACATCAATAGAGCTCCCTTAGTCTTTGTCAGTAAATCCCAGCTTGGCTTTAAGCTGGCGATTTTCTTCTTCGAGAATCAGAATTTCGTCGGCCAATTCTAAACTGGCCTTCTGAATAGTGGTCAAATCAGATTTGTCTTCAAAGTCAGTGGCATCTATCAGATGAGTCAGGCCGGTTAGCCACTCTTCAAGACCGTCATAGAAGCGGTTTTGAGCATGTCCAGCTTGAATGTCCAAAAAGCCCAGGATCAGTGAACCACCCAGACCCAATAGAGAGGAGCTGAAGGCGGTACCCATGCCTTCAAGTGGTCGAAGTAACCCGGCTTGCAACTCACCAAAGACCTGATCAAAATTCTGGTTACCGATGTCCAAGTTTATAATCACGCGACCTACCGCTTCAATGGTTCCAAGCAGGCCCCAGAACGTACCCAGCAAGCCCAAAAAGACTAAGAGGCTAATCATATAGCGAGAGATTTCACGAGATTCATCCATACGTGAACGAATACCATCGAGTACCGTTCGCAGCGACATTGCAGACAATGTAAAGCGATCTCGTTTGAATTCGTCCCCCAATTGACGGGCTAGCGGCTTGAGTAATCTCGGTTCCTGTTTTACAGACAGGCCACTGCGGCCAGTACGGAACAGTGCTATCCACTCTAATTCAGGCTGCAATATAAAGACTTGCCTATAGGTAAGGCCGATGCCGATCACCAATACAGCTAGAATCAGAGAATTGAAAACCCAATTGGCCATAAAAGCTGCGCTAATAGGTTCGTAGATTAGAGCGCAAACAGTGGCGACGATCAGCAGGTAGACTGTCATCCAAAAAAGGGTATGTTTCGGGTTGCTCATGAACGCTCCTAGGTTCGACATCATAAAATCCTGACGCATTACGGTCAGCTACTATTTTTAAAGACCAGCGCTTCGTTCTTTTAGGCAGTTGAAGAGACAGTTAAACAAAAACCGGCCTGCGCCTATTCCGATAAATCCGTGCAGGATCCAGCAATCCTACAGTTCGAATGACTTATCTGATAGAGATTAGATATAAGCTACACAGACTTTTGCTTAATTGAATCAGAGGTCATCGATAACACGGGCTTCCAAGATCCAATTAACTCTTCTAAATATCCCCAATGCCTTTAAACAGATAGAATGATCTTGTTTGCTAATTTGAAACGCTCAAAATTTACTCAACTACTATCATTTGCTCCATTCATACTTTGCAAATAACAGCTTATTACTCGGCTCTAGCCGTTTTTGCCGAGTTCCGCTTTGGCTTTAACTGACAAACAACCCAAACCGACTGTAAGCCAGACAGTCTGACGCCTGCACTGGTTTCTGTCAATTAATCAAGCCTGGCAATAACCGTACATAGCGGTGATGAGTGCTGCAAGAATATTTCAACACTTTTCCTATAAAAAAATACTTACCTATGTTTAATAGCTTTCTACCCGGCGCATCCTATATCGAGCAATCAGACAGCGTTCCCGGCGAATCCGGCGCCTGCCGTTTTAGCTCAGAAAAACCCGTCTTTCCCAACACATTTTTAGAGATTTTGGGGTGCAGTTCAAGTGGAGCGATTGTCTGTCGTCTTGCCTGGAAATGGGGCGAGTTATATCGTTGATCGGTTGAGTGCTACCGCGCAACTCTGTATTAAATTAATGTCTGGAAGCGGTCTTCGAGTTGGGAAACATTACATCTTTATTTCGACCCTAAAGCAGAAAATCGAATGTGTCGAAAGGCAATTGGCGAGCGATACCTATACCGGCAGGGCGGCTGTTTACCTGCCAAATACGTTGGCAACCCAATGGCAATGGCCTCACAATAATGAGCGACCAAATGCTTGGATTGGCGGGGTTCGGCCAATCCAACTGTTGTGATTAATAACCGCTCTATTGTTAGCTGAGATTAAAAACTGGGGGATTACAGCCAAACTAAGCAACCACGCTTTTCGTCACGACCCACCCATCTTGGGTTAATCGCTATCAGACTGCGCCGGCAACTGTGCCATCAACCAAGCGACTTGCTGTTCCAGCACCTCGACTCGGGCTTTAAGACTACTACTGTCTGCGCCACCCTGGGTCGCCTCATTCTGGAATTGACTGAGATCCGGTTGACCGCAAAGCAGATGGCTATAGCGCTCTTCACGTTGCCCGGCCTGTGGCGCGATGCGCAAGAGCATTGGTTTGAGCTTAGTTAGATGGCCTTCGAGCAGCTCGGTCAGTTCGGTCTCGCCGGCAAACTCATAGAGGCGGCGACTGCGACTGAGCAGTTCATTCAGTGTTTGCGGACCGCGCAACAGCAACAGACAGAACAGCGCGTGCTCGCCGGGGTCTAGGTGCAAGACTCGGGTGAACAGCTGCTTATACTTATCGGCCCGGGCGCCGTAATCGAATTCGATCAGGTTTTTGTCCTGTAACTGATACAAACAGCGCTGCACCGCGCCATTTTCCAGCTTCATCAGCGGTTCCCGGCTGGTTTTTTGGTTACAGGCTAGGACCAGGCTGTTCAGGCTCAAGGGGTAGAGGTCGGGAGTGGTCAGTTGCTTTTCCATCAAAGCGCCCAGAATTCGCGCCTCCAAGGGGGTCAGCATGGCCGCTTCGGCGCTATCTGTCTGCGGTGATTGCGGGTCTGATTGCGGATCTGAAGGGTCTAAGCTGGCGTCCAAAGCTGGGTGTTCATCGACTGACATAAGAAACTCCTAAGGCTACAACAAGCCAGGTATCGGCAAAACGTGCTGCTACCGTGGCAGTATAGTGACAAAGTCGCCCTTAACGAAATAGCCAAGCCGCTCGGATCGCCATTAAACAGATTCGATCGGGCTCCGCCAAAGGGCTAAAGGGCCCGTCCCTGCCGAGCGCGATCTGTTGGCCAAAGGCCAAATCCCCTGTACAGTGCTGGCAGTTTACCCGCGGAATTCAGATTGTTATGCAAAGCTCGAAGTGGTTGGCCCTAGTTGCTCTGTTGTCCGGTCTTTGTATTCCATTGGCCCTAGCACCCTTTAATTTTTGGCCGCTGATTTTCGTTGGCGTGGCCGGCTTCTTTTGGTTGAGCTTCCGCGCCGCCAGTGCCCGTCAAGCCCTGTGGTTAGGGTGGCTCTTTGGTGTCAGCCAATACGGTCTGGGCGTGTCCTGGATTTACAGCAGCATGCAGACGGTCGACACCCCGATTTGGCTGGGGGTGCTCTTAACTGCCGGCTTTTGTCTGGCCCTGGCTCTGCTACCCCTGTTTCAGCTCTGGTTCTTTCAACGATTTTTGCGCCGCCTGCCGCTGGCCCTAATGCTGATCGCCCCGCTCTGGTGGGTGGTCAATGAGTGGGTGCGCGAATGGCTCTTTACCGGCATGCCTTGGCTTTTTGCCGGTTATGCCCTGTCCGACACGCCGATGGCACAGAATGCCGCTCTGTTTGGCGTTTACGGTTTGAGCCTCATGGTGGCGGTGATTAGTGCTGGCATGCTGAGGGTTGGTTACCGCCTGCAGCGTCAACAGCGCCGCAGCGCTCAGATTACGGCGCTCTCGGTGGTCGGCTTGCTCGGGCTGAGCACGCTGGTCGGCCTGGTTCAGCCGGCCAGTGATTGGACCCAAGCCACCGGCACTCTTAAGGTGGCGGCCATACAGAGCAATGTCGATCAGCGCCGCAAGTGGACCTCGGCACAACAGCAACCGACGCTGGATTTCTACTCGCAGGTTTTACGCGACCTTCCGGATATCGATCTGATGCTCTGGCCGGAGGCGGCGATGACACTGCGCCCGGAACAGATACCGACCTACATGGCCGACCTTCAGCGGCTCGGAACCGAACGCGATATGGCGCTGCTCACCGGTGTCGTCACCCTAGACGCGGGCCGTTATTACAATGCAATACTGGGCTATGGCATGGCCTCGGGTGAATACCGCAAGCAGCATCTGGTGCCTTTCGGTGAGTACCTGCCGTTGGAGAAGTACCTGCGCGGCACCATCGCTTTTTTCGATTTACCGACCTCGGTCATGTACCCGGCAGCGCAACCGCAAAGGCCCATTCGAGCCGAACTGAACGGACAGCCCTACTTTATCGCTCCGGTGATCTGCTATGAGGCGACCTACCCCGACCTGGTGCGCAGGCTCGCCCGAGACAGTGACCTAATCGCCGTGATCAGTAACGACGCCTGGTTTGGCGACTCTATTGCGCCCCATCAGCATCTGCAAATCACCCGGATGCGCGCCATTGAGAACGGCCGCGACCTGCTGCGGGCAACCCAGAATGGCGTATCCGCCCTGATCGATGCCGACGGTCGAGTTTTGCAGCACAGCGAGCAGTTTGTCGCCGCCAAACTGACCGGCGAACTGACCCTGCGCACCGGCTTAACACCCTTCCAACGCCTACCATCGGCCTTTATTCCTTGGCTTTGCCTGAGCCTGTTAATAGTCCTTTCTCTGATGGCACGTCGTAAAAATCGCCCACTGGCTGCGGATTAGCCATCAAGCTTATAGAAAAACACCCAATCGCTGTATATTCGCGGTGATTTGGCTGATCTTCGCCACAAGAGACGGTACACTGCGCAGTTATAAAAAATCGCTTTGCCTAGCCCGCTTGGACTATCCCCGAGCGCATGCGGCAAGCGTTTTAAAAAAACGCTGCTCGAGCCCCAGGCTCAGAAGCAGGCCGATACCACCCCCAGCGACCGATTATCGGGTTGCCCGTGGAGAATTTAATGTCCGTTATGATCGAAGTACGGGGGGTCGAAAAATCATTCGGCCACCTGAAAGTCATTAATGACTGCAGTTTTAATGTTGAAAAGGGTTCCATAACCGGCATGATTGGCCCCAATGGCGCCGGTAAGTCGACAATATTTAATATCATCGCCGGTACCTTCCCGCTCGACCGCGGCGAGATCATTCTCGACGGCGAGGCGGTGACCAATCTACCCGCCAATCAGCTATTTGATAAGGGTCTATTGCGCACCTTTCAAATTGCACACGAATTTGGCCAGATGTCCGCCGTGGAAAACCTGATGATGGTGCCCGCCAAACAGGCCGGTGAACAGCTGTTTACGACCTGGTTCCAGCCTGCCCGAGTGCACCAGGAAGAAGCGGCGATTCGCCAAAAAGCCTTGCAGGTCATCGACTATCTTGGCCTCGGCCATATTAAGAACGAGTTGGCGGGTAACCTATCCGGTGGCCAAAAAAAGCTGCTCGAGCTCGGCCGCACCATGATGACTGAGGCCAAGGTGGTCTTACTCGATGAGGTCGCCGCTGGCGTAAACCGCACCCTGCTGAAGGATCTGACCGACAATATATTGCGCATGAATCGCGATTTGGGCGTGACCTTCCTAGTTATCGAACACGATATGGATATGATCGCCAAGCTCTGCGACCCGGTTATTGTGTTGGCTCAGGGCAGCGTAATGGTCGAGGGTTCGATCACCGACATTCAAAATAATCCCAAGGTAATCGAAGCCTACTTTGGCAGTGACGCGGCCTAGGCTGTTGGAGAGATAATGGCAATTCTAGCAACCAAAAACATTCATGCCGGCTATGGCGGTATGAATATCTTGAACGGCATCGATATGGCGATCGAGGCCGGCGAGATCGGGGTAATCATTGGCGCCAACGGTGCCGGTAAATCAACGTCGTTGAAAGCCATCTTTGGCCTTTTGCACGTCAGTGAAGGCAGCATCGAACTGCTCGGTGAAGACATCACCAATGCCGATCCGAACTTACTCGTGAAGATGGGTATGGCCTTTGTACCGCAGGAGAAAAATGTCTTCGTCAGCTTGACCGTCCAGGAAAACCTGGAAATGGGCGCCTTTCTGCGGCGGGACAATTTCCAACGCACTCTCGATTCGGTCTATCACTATTTCCCCGATCTAAAAGACAAACGTTACCAACCGGCCGGCGAACTGTCGGGCGGACAGCGCCAGATGGTCGCTATGGGTCGCGCGTTGATGATCGAACCCAAGGTGTTGCTGTTAGATGAGCCCACCGCCGGTCTATCGCCGCTTTATATGAATGAGATCTTCGAGCGTATTGTCACCATCAACCGTGAAGGGGTGGGGATTCTAATGGTCGAACAGAATGCCAAACAAGCACTGCGCATCGCCCATAAGGGCTTTGTATTAGCGGCCGGTCGTAATCGTTTTACCGACACCGGCGAAAATCTGCTTAACGATCCAGAAGTCGCGAAAAGTTTTCTCGGCGGCTAACGGACGGAGTAATAACGTGAACGAACTGATTTTCTTTCTTAACAAGGTGCTTATTTCTGGCGCCGTTATCGGCTCCATCTACGCCATGGGTGCTATTGGTATTACGCTGATCTTCAGCATTTTGCGCTTTGCCCACTTTGCCCACGGCGATCTGATGACCACTGGGGCCTTTATTACCTTTGCCCTGACGGCCCTATTCCCTCAGGCTGGCATGGCAATCGGCATCCCGACGGCCTTTCTCATGCTGCCCATTGCCATGGTGATCACCAGTCTCCTAGCCGTCGGCATCGACAAGGCCTTTTACAAGCCATTACGAAACCACAATGTTAAACCCATTGTCTTGGTCATGGCGTCGATCGGCGTAACCCTGATGCTGCAAGGTGTGTTGCGGTTATTCTTCGGCACCACCTCGCGCAATATGTTTATCGATGACCGTAAGGAGATCTTTCGTCTCGATCTGCCGTGGGACTTGGCCTCGAAAAACATCGTCATCACCGAACCGCAGATTCTGCTGTTTTTGTTTTTGATTGTCGCGGTGGTCTCGCTGCATCTTTTTCTGACCCGCTCGCGGCTCGGCAAGGCGATGCGCGCGATGTCCGATAACGCCGATTTGGCACGCATTTCCGGCATCAACGTCAACCTAGTGGTCATAGTCACCTGGGTTATCGCCGGTTCGCTGGCGACGGCAGCAGGCACCCTGTTGGCCCTGGATGTCAGCCTCAAGCCCGATCTCAGCTTTTCTATCCTGTTACCGATCTTTGCCGCGGCCATTGTGGGCGGTGTCGGACATCCCTATGGCGCTATTCTCGGGGGCTTTGTGGTCGGTTTCTCAGAAACACTGGCCGTCTTTAATTGGTCGATCCTGCTGCGGCCGTTGGCCGAGGTCATGGCTTGGGATCTACCAGCCAATATGGCCTTAGTGCCAACCGAATATAAGATTACCGTACCGTTCTTTATTCTTATCGCCATTCTGGTGTTAAAACCGACCGGCATTTTGAAGGGGAAGGTCCTGTGATGCGAACCTTTAAAAAAGAGCTCATTCTCTTTACCGGCCTGTTGGGCTTTATTATCCTAATCATGAACGTGATGGGCGCCGCATACGGCACCCGCATGTTGGTCGAGGCGTCGTGCTACGCCATTATCGCCCTGGGCCTGACCATTCAATGGGGCTATGCCGGTCTGTTTAACGCCGGTATTCTGGGCTTTATCGCCATGGGCGGCTTTATCACCACGCTGTTCAGTTATCCGGTCAATGCTGAATTCTGGGACTCGGCGCTGCCTGCCGACCTAGGCGCCGTGTTCCTTAAATTACTGATCGGTATCGCGCTGATTTGGGGCTCCCTGAAGCTGACCCGCTTCGGGGTGACGGTTAAGTGGCAGCGCATTATCACTATCATGCTGATCGCCGTAGTCTATATTCTCTTTATGTATTCGCTCGATCCGGTCGCCAATGCCATTGAAAGTGAAATGGGCTTTATCGGCGGCTTCGGCTTGCCGGTGTGGCTCGGCTGGTTGGTCGGTGGCCTGGTCGCCGGTGCCATTGCGTACTTTGTTGGCCATATCTGCTTAGGCTTGCGCAGCGATTACCTGGCCATTGCCACGCTGGGCATCGCCGAGATCATTAAGGCCTTTCTGAAAAACGCCGATTGGCTCACCCACGGCACCCTCACCGTATCCCCCCTGCCCTGGATGACACCCGGCCCTGCCGAAATCGGCTTTGAACTGGCACGTGCGGCCTATCTATCGATAACCGCCTTGCTGATCGCGATCATCTTCTTTCTGCTCAACCGGGCCTACAACGCGCCTTGGGGCCGCATGTTGCGTGCGATACGCGACAATGAAGTCTCAGCCCTGGCTATGGGCAAGGATGTCAATCGCCGGCGTCTGGAGGTGTTTATCCTAGGCTCCTTCTTGATGGGCCTCGGTGGCGCCGCGCTGACCAGCTTTAATGGCATCTTCGACCCATCAGGCTTTATCCCATTGAACCATACCTTCCTAATTTGGGTGATGGTGATTTTGGGTGGCGCCGGCAACAACTTGGGCACTCTATTCGGTGCGATCTTGGTCTATATTATCTGGACCATGTCAGAGCCTGTCGCATTGTTCGTATTTGATGTGGTGCGCCAGGTGGGCGAACATTGGTTTGACTGGCAGGCCCCATCCGACTTGGACAGTCGGGCACTGCAGGCACGGGTCTTTGTGATCGGCCTGACCATTACCCTGGTGCTGCGTTATGCGCCGAAAGGCTTGATTCCGGAACGGGTGAAACAACACTCCTAGGG
>NZ_CEYAVF010000020.1:0-59309 GCF_982785585.1 Reinekea sp.
ACCGCTGACCCTCGCCTTGTAAGGGCGATGCTCTCCCAACTGAGCTACACACCCATAACGCTAAATTTAACGTCTTCCGACCCCTTTTGGGCGCCTAAAACAAGTTCTAAGCTTCCTAAAAGTGACGCGCATTGTATAGTTTTTCTTAATGAAGTCAAACATTTAGCTGACTCTCACCCGAAAATAACTAGCGCACTAAAAACAAAACCATTTCTGGCCAATAGGTGATCACCAAGACCACGAACAGCAACACAAACATCATCGGAATGGTCGCCCTATAGAGCTCGGTAATAGGCCTCTTAAAGCGATAGCTGGCAATAAAGAGGTTCATACCGACTGGCGGGGTAAAATAACCAATCTGCATATTGGCAACAAAGATGATGCCTAAATGGATAGGGTCAATACCGTATTCCAATGCCACTGGCAATATTAACGGTACAATGATGATCAACGCTGCAAATATGTCTAGGATGGCACCTAACGCCAGCAGGCCAATGTTGAGGCACAATAAGAAGGCCCAACGGCTATCAATATTGGCCTTGACCCAGTCAAATACCTTGGCGGGCATCTCCATGTCGACCAACAGATTGGTAAAGGCCAAGGCCACACCCAAGATAAGCAGAATACCGCCAACCATTTTCATGGCCTCGGTAGCAATGCGGGGTAAGGCCTTGAGTGACACATCCTTGTAGATAAACACCTCAACGATCAGAACATAGAGGGCGGTGATCGCGGCTATATCAGAAATCACCAGCCAACCGGACAGCAGGCCGCCCAGGACGATTAACGGGATCCCGAGCTCCCATTTTGAATTCTTAGCTTCTTTAATCAGAGTGCGCCAGTTAAACGGGATGAGCGGGATGATCTGGTGCCGCTGACTCCATAAGCCATAACCCCACAATGACAGAATCATCAGAAATGCCGGAATGAGTCCGGCAATAAAGAGGTCCTGTATATTTACGGCAACATTCATCTGTTGGGCAACAATCCCATAGAGTATCAGTGGGATGGCCGGCGGCAACAGCAACCCCATACTACCGGAGGTGGTGACCAGCCCAATGGCAAACTTATCGGTATAGCCGGCCTGCTTCAAAGCCGGGACCAGTAAGGCGCCCAGGGCCACGATGGTGACACCAGATCCGCCGGTCAACATGGTAAAAAACGCGCACGCCAGCAGGGATATCAACACCATACCACCGGGCAGCCAACCTAGGGCCGCTTCAGACAGGCGCACTAAGCGATCGGCGGTCTTACTTTCACTGAGTAGGTAGCCGGCAAAGGTAAAGAGCGGCAGGGCCATTAGCAGGGTGTTTTCAGTTAATCGATAAAGCTCAATGGGCAGGACCATCAGATCGATGCCCGAGCTCCAAAAGCCCAACGCAGCGCCACCTAAGATAATGGTAAAAAGTGGCGCCCCAATCAGCGCGGCGAGCAGTAGTAAGCCGGATAGTGCAGCGCTCATGATGGCATAACCTGTTTGGGTATAATGGCCGCCAAAGCAAACCGAAGGGTCATCACTAAAAACCCGAGCGGCATGATCAGTTCAAAAGGCCAGGCCGGGAGGTTAGAGAAGGTGGGCATCTGCTCAATCATTTCATAGTAGACAAAGCGGGCCGAATGGTAGGTCATTAGGCCACAGACCAGGGCAGCAAAGGCGGATGTCAGGCGTACCAATAGAAGTAGGCCAACACCCGAGGCGTAATGTCTAAGCACGTCAATTGAGATATGTTCCTGCTCTCGGGTGGCGACCATAGCACCGAGTATCGCCAACCAGAGTACCAACAGGCGATTGAGGGGATCAATCCAAAACAAGCTGCTGTCAAAGACATTGCGCAGGACTATTTGCAGTACGGCGAAGCCAATCATCGACAGCAATACCGCAACCAGCGCCATGCGTTCGGTCAAGGCCCAAAAATCGCCTATTTTTTTTAACAAACCAACCTCAATTCCCATCTATAAGACGGTTTTATGGATTTCGAATACGATCCAGTACGACCACTATACGATCATAGAGGGCCTGTTCAATTTCCCCTGACTCGATCAACTTTTCAGTTGCCTGTGCAGCTTCCTGTTCAAACGCAGCACGCACTTCCGGGACCAGTTGGACGATGTTAATGCCCAGTGACTCCAGCGCGGTGAAGGCCGTTAAGTTATCACTACGAGCCATGGTGTCGAGCGTTTTACTGGATGCGGTGAGTTCGGCTGCCAAAATTTCTTGATCAGCCTCGCTGAGTCGCTGCACGGCTTTCTCAGCCAAGGCGATCACCCCATAGGTGTACATAAAGGGGGCGTCGGTGAGATATTTAGTTCGGCTGTACCATTGCAGAGTAATGGCGCCCACTGGAGGTGTCACAATCGCGTCGATAGCGCCGGTCTGCAATGCCGTAAGAACATCACCGATGTTCAAAACGATCGGGCTGATATCGAAGGCCCTGGCTATTTTTTCAGAAAAGGGATCGTTGGCCGGCAACCAGAGCTTTTGGCTCTTTAGGGTCTCGATATCGGTCGCTGGGACGGCAGTCATGGCATAGGCAAAGCCGCCCTCAATCAGACCATAGGTGTGCCAGCCGCTGTCAATAAAACCCTGATTCAGGATTGGATCAAATTCCGCTCTGACGGCGTCAACCTCGTCAAAGTCGCGAAACAACAGCGGGGCATTCAAGACCTGAGAGTTTTTATAGGATTCAGCCAAGGCTCCACTGTGAATAAAGGTGCCATGCAATTGACCGATGCGAATTTTGCGCTGCACCGCAGTGCCATCACCCATCACGCCACCCGGATAAAATTTAAAGGTGACCCGGCCTTCTGTTTGCGCCTCAATGCGCTCGCCCACAGCGCGCAATTCGTTTAAAACGGCGTTGCCATCTGGGTACTCGGTCGAAATCTTAAACACCGTCGCCTGCACACCAGTGCAAAACAGCAGGGACATGGCCAATATAATCGGCGTTCGGAACATAAAAACCTCTATCAAAAATAATCGTTCGATGATTCAAGCAGCTGTTGGGCCTGCTGTTGGGCAAACACATTCTGCAAGGTATAGCCTTCAACATACGGATCGAGGCTTAACGCTTGCTGAAGCAAGTTATCGTGAAGCTCTTGGTCAAACATCAGACGAGCAAACTCGGCTGCATAGTACACGTGAATAATAAGGTTTTCGTTTTTGCCCGCTGCCAGAGCGGCTTCAAAATAGGCTTGGGCTATATCGGGTTTACCGCCTAGGCTCGGTGGCAGAACACTGGCCATTACACCCAGATAGACTAATGCCGTGCCCTTTTCATACTCTGGCTCAATGCTCACTACCTGCTTCAAAACAGACTCGGCCTGGCCCAGCTGGGCAATCACCAGCCAATCATCGGTATTGGCCTGTATATAGCTGGCCCAACTGGTGCCCAAGGCATACAGATAGGGTAAATCATCGACGCCGTTCCACTGTGCAATACGCCCCGCAAAGCCGTCTGGATCGGCGCTCTGCAGGTCGCACGCTGTTTTGTCGTAGAGACAGAAAGCGATCTGCGCATGCTTTAAGGCCTTCTCAGACATTCGTTTTTTTCGCACCTTTTGTTTATCCGGGACAAAAACCCCGGCATAAGAACCATTGAGTGACGCTGCGGTCAGATGCAGGCTTTCACTCTTCGGATAGGTTGCGGACAAGGCGTCAATCATCAGTAAATAGGCTGGAAGGCCGTCATTTACCGTGACTAGGTCGTCGCTGTTTAAAATTGCACTAGAGAGGTTTGCTGGCAGCCGGGTCGTGGCACACGCGGATAAACCTAGGCATGTTGCTAACAGTATTATTGTCTTCACCATAGGGATTACCCTGAAATCCAAATTAATATTTTGCGGCATTATAACCAAAACAAAGGCTGTAAAGGGGTCAACTTTCACTCATGGGCAATCTTTTACGTATGTCTCGCTTCTCTGATACCGGATAGAGATGAAAACTGGTCCAAAACTGGTCCAAACTAAAGTCTTCCAGCACCTGACGGCTATAACTCTCCTTGCGCGCCTTTTGTGCGTCATAGCCCTGATATTGGAGTGTTTGTAGGCAAGCCGGGCAGACGCTAGCGGCACCGCCAAAGGCAATCAAGGACGTACTGATGTGCAAAATGTCACTAACCGGCAGGTCTGGACATACCGCTAGGTGATAGCGCTGGCCCTCCAGCACAATGAGCCGCGAATTCTTATACACCAGGGTGAAGTCTAACAGGCATCTGACCTCACGCCGGGATAACGTCAAACCCTGATGGGCTAACTCAGAGCGCTCAATGCCAGTCAAATGTAAGGTCGGATCAAAAAGCTCAAAGAAACCCAGCCGGTCGGTGCCCATCTGGGCCCGCAAACTGTTAAAGGGTTCGAATTCGGTAAAATCGGGTAAGGCCATAGGGCTATTGATAACTCTCTAGGATAGCGGCGATACGACTCTCGGCATCGGTTCGCAGTCTAAATTCCACGCGCCTAGAGCGCTCGCGGTCTTCTTCACCGCCCAAGCTGAGTATCGGCTTGGAAGACGACAGACCATTGGCGGTCATATGGGCCTTCAGCCAGTATTTTTCCTGTTGAACCTCGGGCAGTAATAAAAGGTAATCGAGAGTCGAACGAGTTCGTTCCTGACTCAAACCCATATTTAGAATATAGGCGGAATCTTCTTCCTGTCCGAGCCAGCCGCTGGAGGTGTGACCCTCGATGCGAACTTCGGCGATATCGTCACGATATTTCACCGAGGTGATGATGCCCAGGTAGCGGGGAAAGAAGTCCTGCAGAATGTCCTCAAAACCGGTTTTGAGCTTATTAGCGCCCCTATCGAAAATCAGTTCCGGTCGGCCAAATCGAATACTCAGATCCGGATTGATTTCAGCACCCCATTGTTCCAGGTCAGGCGCAAACTCGGTGAGTAAATCTTGGTACAGCTGAGTCCGCAATCGATCGTAGAGCACGGCTACATCGCGTACCTTATTACGCTCGCGTTCGGCGTTAACCATAAACACAATGGCAATCAGCAGAAACACCATCATCAGTCCAGCCATCAGATCACTGACCGAGACCCAATGCTCCTCCTGCTCGATATGCTCTTCATTGTTGTTCATTTTTTAATCTCTACCGCCGTCAGCAGCTCTTGCAGCCTGTCGGTCAGCGGCACGTAATCGTTGACAAACTTCTCAGATAGGGCCGTAAGCTGATAACCAAAGGTCGTCAGAGCCTTTTTAAGCTCGTCTTCCATACCCTTTTCCAACGTCGCCAATTGCAGATTATTTTGCTCCAACAGACTGGTCAATTGCACGCCCATGGCCTTCTGAGAGCGCTCTGTACCCTCGATCAACAGTTGACTGACGCGTTCACTGGTATCGCGAATGCCGCCGGCTGTCTGTTCCAGCAGCGTCTTCATCTGACCAGATTGCGCCTCAACAACCTCATGCAGCCCGGTGGTGAGCATCATAATTCGGCTTTCAAGCTGCGGCAGACCCTGCTGAGCGTCTACGATCATCGAGGTAAAGGTGGTCAGATACTCGCGCAGATTTTGACTTTGGCTCTGCAGCGCGTTTAACAGGGTTTCCATATCCGAGGCAACCGAGGTAAAGGACTGAGTCTGGGTGATCAGTTTCTCAAAGGCCTCTGCCGCAATGGTCGTTGATTTTGCGCTGCGTTCGTTGGCGGCCATTAGATCCTCTAATTGGCCCTTGTGACCACTTTGCCAGAGCATCATCTGACCCACGGCCTCGTTCAGTTTCTTGAAATTGTCGCCATACTGTTCTTCGATACGGGTATTAAATTCGCGCATCACATGGCTGATGGCTTCTTCCAAGGCAGATCGATTGGCTTCGGTCATCTTGCTCTGGTAATGGGTCAGGGTCTCGATAAGTTCCCGATGCTGCTCTGCCTGACTAACAGCGTGCTGTTCGCGCCATTCTATCCAGTCTACTTGGCCCTCTTGGCTGACTGAGTTGGCGATGCGTTCCAAATGCCAAGCAAGATCGTCCATCGTCGCGGTCAGTTTAGATTCGCGATGCGAACGAACCCGCATGCTGGCTACGGCATAGCGAAACTTAATCGACAAAGCACCCAATAGCCCGGCAATAGAGGTCCAGAAGGCAGTTTTCAGGCCTTCGAGCAATTGCGGCACACTATCTTCTATGGAGTTGGTATCAAATTCATTTAGGCCCAAGGCAACCCCGAGAAAGGTACCGAAAATACCCATACTGGTGAGAATACTGGGCGAATAGTTGGCGGTATGGGCCGAATAGACGGGTCCATGAAAGTAGGCCAACAAGAGCCCTATAGCGCCCATTATGATCCAGGTCAGGGTTGAAAAGGATTGCAACAGTTCCATGCATGAGCCCATTGATGAGTCGGTAGCATGCCAGTATGCCATTGTGCGAGGCTAGGGTAAAAGAGTTGCGAATTGAAACAGAAGATTAGTATGTGCAGAGGGGTAACAACGCTTCTAACAGAAGGGCCAGACGCACTTATCGGAGTCGATAAGCGCATCAACGGTCATGCTATATGAACAGAACGATCAGCCAAAGTAAGACAACATTACCCCAGCGGCGACGGCGGAGCCGATAACACCGGCTACGTTAGGCCCCATAGCGTGCATCAATAGGAAATTCTGATTATTTGCTTCAAGCCCGACCTTATTGGACACCCGAGCCGCCATCGGTACGGCCGAAACACCGGCTGAACCAATCAGGGGGTTGATGGGGATCTTGATAAAGAGGTTCATCAGCTTGGCCATTAGAATGCCCGCCGCAGTACCGACACAGAACGCACTTAAACCCAGAGCCAAAATACCCATGGTTTCAAAATTCAGGAAAGCTTCGGCACTCATTTTCGAGCCGACGGCCAAACCCAGCATAATGGTGACTATATTCATCAGAGCATTTTGGGCCGTGTCACTTAGGCGATCAACTACGGTGCTCTCTTTCATCAGGTTACCCAGACAAAACATACCCAGCAGCGGGGCCGCGGACGGCAGGAACATGGCGACCAGAAACAGGACCACTAACGGAAATACGATCTTTTCCCGTTTGGTTACAACGCGCAACTGCTCCATCTTGATCTTGCGTTCTGCTTCGGTGGTCAGTAGTTTCATGATCGGCGGCTGAATGATCGGCACCAGCGCCATATAGCTATAGGCAGCAACGGCGATCGCACCGAGCAAGTCCGGTGCCAAGCGACTGGCGACAAAGATTGACGTCGGCCCGTCCGCGCCACCGATGATGCCGATGGCGGCGGCATCCTGCAGTGAAAAATCGACCCAACCCATCGAGGTCATCCAGGTTGCACCAATGATGGTACCGAATATGCCGAACTGTGCCGCCGCGCCCAATAATAGGGTCTTTGGATTGGCCAACATCGGTCCGAAATCGGTCATTGCCCCAACGCCCATGAAAATGAGCAATGGGAAGACACCGGTGTGAATGCCCACTTCAGAGATATAGTGCAACAGACCCTCGTCCCCGCCCATCTGCGCGCCTGGTATATTGACCAATAGAGTACCAAAACCGATAGGCAGCAGAAGTAGCGGTTCAAAACGTTTGGCAATCGCTAGATAAATGAGCACCAGACCGACGATCATCATCAATAGCTGGCCCGGCGTTAAATTGGCCAGTCCAGAATCCAGCAGTAGTTGTTGAAATTTTTCCATTCCAGGCGACTCCTTAAAGTGTAATCAAGATATCGCCAACAGAAACCGAATCACCATCTTTAATGGTAATACTGCTTACAGTCCCAGCCTGAGGTGAACTTACCTCCGTCTCCATCTTCATTGCTTCGAGAATGATAACGACTTGCCCTTCTTCAACCACATCGCCTGGTTTAACCAGAACCTTAAAGATATTGCCCGCTAATGGCGCCGGAATCTCGAAGCCACTGGCGGCCGAGGTTGCCGCAATCGCTGCGACATCACCTCCTTTGGTGACCTCAGTGAGATAGGTTTTACCATTGATTGTCACCGCGACAGCACCTGCTGCGTCCACGGAGGCGACATAGGACTTACCATTCACTGCGACGGTATAGACCGCGGCTTCAGCAGTGCTGGCCTGAGTCGACGCCGTCAGCGTGGGGGCGGGTTCAAACATATCCGGATTGCCACGGTTTTGTAGGAATTTCAGACCAATTTGCGGAAAGAGTGCATAGGTCAAAACGTCATCAAGGGCGTTATCGGCGAGAGGGAAATCTTTTTCTTTCGCCAAAGCATGCAACTCTTCCGTTAAGCGTTCCACTTCATTGTCAATTAGATCTGCTGGACGACAGGTAACGGCCGCTTGACCGGCCAGCACCTTAGCCTGTAACGCCGCGTCGAAAGCGGCCGGTGCCGAACCGTACTCGCCCTTGAGGATGGCTTGGGTCTCTTTGGATATGGATTTATAACGTTCGCCGGTCAATACATTGAGTACGGCTTGGGTCCCGACAATTTGCGATGTTGGGGTGACCAATGGGATGTAACCTAGATCTTTACGAATCCGCGGGATCTCGGCCAGCACTTCATCAAAGCGGTCGGCAGCGCCCTGCTCTCTTAACTGGCCTTCCATATTGGTCAACATGCCGCCTGGCACTTGAGCAATCAGGATACGCGAATCGACCCCGCGCAACTGACCTTCGAACGGGGCATATTTTTTTCGCACCTCACGAAAATAGGCAGCAATCTCTTCTAATAGGGTTATATCTAAGCCTGGATCTCGATCGGTACCCTGTAGGGCAGCAACCAACGACTCGGTAGGTGAATGGCCGTAGGTCATCGACATCGAAGAAATTGCGGTATCGATGTGGTCAATGCCGGCCTCGACGGCTTTCAGCAAGGTCATGGACGACAAGCCGGAAGTCGCATGGCAATGCAGAGCGACCGGGATATCCAGACTGGCTTTTAGCTTGGTGACCAGTTCGAAGGCATCATAGGGCGTTAAGATACCCGACATGTCTTTGATCGCGATCGAATCAGCGCCCATATCTTCGATTTGCTTGGCCAGTGACAACCAATTTTCGGTTCGATGCACAGGGCTTGTGGTATACGAAATAGTACCTTGAGCGTGCGCGCCTTGTTTGACGACAGCGGCCATTGCGCGCTGCAGGTTACGTGGGTCGTTCATGGCATCGAATACTCGAAACACATCGACGCCGTTCTTCACCGCACGTTCAACAAAGGAGTCGACCACGTCATCAGCGTAATGGCGATAACCGAGCAGGTTTTGGCCGCGCAGGAGCATCTGCTGAGGCGTTTTCGGCATCGCTTTCTTCAGTTCGCGAATACGATCCCAAGGATCTTCGCCGAGGAACCGAATGCACGAGTCAAAGGTTGCACCGCCCCAAGTTTCTAATGACCAGTAACCCACCTGATCCAGCTTTTCACAAATTGGCAGCATGTCATCGATTCGCAATCGGGTTGCGAACAGAGACTGATGGGCGTCTCGCAAAACCACATCAGTAATTTTTACAGGGTTCTTTTTCGTAGTCATCGAATCTCACCTTTCGGAATCTTATTGTTGGTCAAAACAGCTAATGATTTTAACCTTTATGCACTTTCGACACGGCTGCAGCGACGGCGGCAACCTCGGTCAGATCGTTATTATTAGTCCGTTTGGCGGCGGTTTGAGCGTTCTCTAGCTCATTCGTTCCGGGCATGCGCCTAATAATTTGCGACATCGCAGTGGTGGCCAATACCAAGAGTGCAAGAAAGACGAAAACAGTGCCCATCCCCATTACCATGAGGTCTAGACTGTCCCGCATAAGTTCTGACATAAGGGTTAGTCCTTGTAAGACTTAGAAAACCAGCGATACATTAATACTTATTTGATTCAATTCGAGCCTAGGCGCGACAACCAAAGCGCGCATAGAATACCTTAAAGGTATGAAACCACGCAATAACTGGAACCCCTGCAATTCTTGCAATAATGCCTTGCAGGTCTCTTCCCTGGCACGGTGCTGGTGGCGATCAAAACACATTTCGCACATCGAAGCTGGACCCCGATGCGGCGGGGTCGGCACTCGCCTTGAGCAGCGATTTATCCTATGATGCGGGCTTTTTAAAGGCTTCCCGATTTACATGAAAATCTATCTTGCCCCAATGGAAGGTTTAGCTGACTTTTACCTGCGCAAACTTATTGCCAAAACGGGCGGTTATGACTTGGTGATTACTGAGTTTATTCGGGTCGTGGATCAACTATTGCCGGCGCATGTTTTTTATCGAAACGCTCCGGAATTACGCAACAAAGGCCGGACCGCGGATGACACCCCCGTCCGGCTGCAGCTACTGGGTAGCCAGCCCGATGCATTGGCACTCAATGCTAAACGAGCTATCGAACTGGGCTCCCAGGGTGTCGATCTAAACTTTGGCTGCCCGAGTAAGACGGTCAATAAGAGCAAGGGCGGCGCCGTTCTGCTAAATGAGCCGGAAACCCTGTATCGGGTCGTCAAGGCGGTCAAGGATGCCGTTCCAGCTGGTCATATCACGTCTGCGAAGATGCGCCTAGGCTTCAATGATAGCAACCTGATGCATGAATGTGCCGATGCCATTGTCCAGGCTGGCGCTGATGAGCTCACCATCCACGCCCGCACCAAGGCGCAGGGCTATGTTCCGCCGGCCTATTGGCATTTGGTTGGCGAATTGCGCGACCGCATACCGATCCCGGTCATCATCAATGGTGAAATTTGGAACAACCAAGATGCCCGCAGGGCCTTGACTGAGGGCGGCTGTGATCACCTTATGCTGGGGCGCGGCGCGATTCGTCAGCCATGGCTCGCAAGACACATAAAGGCCAATAGCGATCAGATCGAAAGCTGGTCAATGATGCTGGACCTGGTGCGCGAGTTTTGGGCTATGGTGCAAGCTGAGATGGGCGAGAAATACTGTTCAGGACGGTTAAAGCAGTGGCTGCATTATCTTAAAGAAATCTATCCAGAAGCTTTGGTGCTGTTTATGGATATACGTCGACTGACTGATATAACGCAGATAACGGCCCGAATCGAGCAAGAATTATGTAAGTAATGGGAGATTGAAATTTGGGAGGGGATGGTGCGCCCGGCACGATTCGAACGTGCGACCCCTTAGTTCGTAGCCAAGTACTCTATCCAGCTGAGCTACGGGCGCATAACAGTACAGATTTTTATAAAAATTTAGATTTTCCAGACCCCCTGTACTAGGTGAGATCATCGAGAAATGGTGCGCCCGGCACGATTCGAACGTGCGACCCCTTAGTTCGTAGCCAAGTACTCTATCCAGCTGAGCTACGGGCGCTTATTTCTAAAACCTAATGTTGGCGGAGAGAGAGGGATTCGAACCCTCGAAGAGCTTTCGCCCTTACGCCCTTAGCAGGGGCGCGCCTTCAGCCACTCGGCCATCTCTCCCAAGCAACGGCGCGCATATTACCATGTTTTATTGAAATGAAAAGAAAAACTTCAATAAAATTAACACATTAGCGAATTAATTCACCGCTGCCCATGGATCCAGATGCGACCGCAGATTAGTCTTCGGGTTGTTCAGGAGCCTCTAATTCGCGCTGTATGCGTTGGTAAATTTCTTCTCGATGCACGGCGACGTCTTTCGGCGCATTTACACCGATACGCACCTGATTGCCCTTTACGCCTAGCACCGTCACGGTAACCTCATCCCCAATCATTAAGGTTTCACCAACACGACGAGTTAAAATTAACATCTACCTTCTCCTACTTATACTGGAACATTCCTGTTTTCCAGTTGCCCGACGCACAGGGCAAAAGATCAACAATCATGATTAGTATCGACTACAGTCAAAAAAAATAAAGCCTAATCGGCGACAAATACAAAAAAAGGATAGAGTGGCCCTCTTTTCGAAACATAGACCGCTACAGCCACTGCCACTTCATTGCATAAAAGCCATCAGAACAACCATCCTGCCTATTCTATATCGTTTTCGCTATCCAAATCGAATGCCGTATGCAAAGCCCGCACAGCGAGTTCCAAGTATTTTTCCTCTATAACCACAGACACCTTTATTTCAGAAGTCGAGATCATCAATATATTAATACTTTCAGCCGCCAGGGCATCGAACATTCGACTGGCCACCCCAGCATGGGAGCGCATACCAACCCCGACAATCGACACCTTGGCGATGGAGTCGTTACCCCGCACGGCTTGCGCGCCCAAATCAACCGCCACCGATTCAAGCACTCGGGTAACTTGCTGATAATCACTGCGATTCACCGTGAAGGTGAAGTCTGTGGTCTTATCGTCGGCGACGTTTTGTACGATCATATCGACTTCAATATTCGCCGCACTGACCGGACCGAGGATTCGACTGGCCGCACCTGGAATGTCCGGGACACCTACCAAGGTTAACTTTGCTTCATCACGGTTAAACGCAATGCCTGATATTACCGGCTGTTCCATCTTATGATCACCCTCAAATGTGATGAGGGTGCCCTCACCCTCGACAAAACTGGACAAGACCCGCAGGGGCACCCGATACTTTCCGGCAAATTCGACAGCGCGAATCTGCAGAACTTTAGACCCTAAACTGGCCATTTCCAACATTTCTTCAAATGTTATTTTATTCAACCGACGCGCCTGGGCAACCACTCTAGGGTCGGTGGTATAAACCCCGTCGACATCGGTGTAAATCTGACACTCATCAGCTTTGAGGGCAGCGGCGATGGCCACAGCGGAGGTATCTGACCCGCCGCGACCCAATGTCGTCATGTTGCCGTGCTCGTCGACGCCCTGAAATCCTGCGACCACTACAACCCGACCCTTGTGCAGGTCGGCTTGTAGTGTCTTGACATCTATGTCTTTGATACGGGCTTTGGTGTGAGCACTGTCGGTCAATATCTTGATCTGGTCGCCAGTATAGGACTTGGCATCGCAGTCGAGCTCCTGGAGCGCCATAGTGAGCAGGGCGATAGTAACCTGCTCACCGGTCGAGACCAGCACATCAATTTCGCGCGGAGACGGGTTGTCGGATAGACCGTTAGCTAACCCCAGCAGTCGATTAGTCTCGCCGCTCATTGCCGATACTACCGCCACAATATCGTGCCCTTGGGCCCGAAATGACTTGATCTTTGCCGCCACGGCTTGAATACGTTCAACGGTACCGACAGAGGTCCCGCCAAATTTCTGTACGTAAAGCGCCATATTAAATCCTCTAGTCGCCTAGGCTCCGAGTTTCTCTCGGACCCATGGCTCGGCCCGATCCAAAGCAGACTGCAACTTTGTCACGTCTCCGCCGCCGGCCATTGCCATATCAGGCTTGCCACCACCCTTAGCACCCATCAGCGCTCCGAGTTCTCGAACCAGGTCGCCAGCCTTAACGCGCCCGACCAGATCCTTGGTAACGCCTGCCGCCAATTGAACCTTGTCGTCGTTAACCGCAGCGATCACGATAATCGCACTGCCCAAGGATGACTTAAGCTGATCCATAGTCGTGCGCAACGCATTGGTATCGATACCCTTGAGCTGCACTGCGAGTACCTTGACCCCGCCCACATCGACCGCCTTAGTCTCCAGGTCGCCGGCCATGGCTGCGGCCTGTTTAGCCGCCAGCCGTTGAATCTCTTTTTCCAACTCTTTGACATGCGCCTGCGCTTGCTGAGCCTTGTCACTTAACTGTTCCGGTGCACACTTGTATACCTGCTGCAGCTCCACAACCAAGTCGTCCTGCTGGTAAAGTTGTGCCAGGGCGTATGGCCCTACTACGGCCTCAATACGCCGCACGCCAGCCGCGATTCCACTTTCCGAGAGGATGCGAAACAGTCCCAAGTCGCCGGTCCGCTCCACGTGGGTGCCACCACAGAGCTCTTTGGAAAAGCCATTTTCGCCCATCGAGAGAACCCGCACTTCATCGGCATATTTTTCACCGAATAATGCCATGGCGCCCGACTCGCGTGCCGAATCTATGTCGGTTAATTCCGTTAGCACGGCAGTGTTGGCCAAAATCTGTTGATTAACCAGCTGCTCAATGGCTCGTAACTGCGGTCGACTCACACTTTCTAAGTGCGAGAAATCGAAGCGCAGTTTATCAAAGGTCACCAGCGATCCACGCTGCTGCACGTGATCGCCCAGGAGTTGGCGTAAGGCGGCGTGCATCAGATGGGTCGCGCTATGATGTCGAGCGGTATTGAGGCGTTCTTCGCGCACCACCTGGCCCGAAACCTGATCGCCAACGCTGATGGACCCCTGCTCGACAAGCACCTGATGCAAGTGATGGCCCTGTAATTTATTACAGGCTGTGACCTTAAGTTGACTTTGCCCTGTGCTCAGTTGCCCACGGTCGCCCGCCTGACCGCCTGACTCGGCGTAGAACGGCGTCGCATCGAGTATCACCATGCCCGTCTCACCGGCGCTCAGGGCTTGAACATCGACACCATCGCGCAGTAACTTCAGCACGGTGCCATCGCCAAATAATGACTGATAACCCAGAAAGACGGTTTGACCTGCCAGATCGAGATCAATATCACGATCCAGTTTGAATTTATTGGCTGACTTGGCACGAATGCGCTGCTCGGCCATCAGCTGGTCGAATCCGGTCATATCCACGGTCAGATTTTTTTCGCGTGCCACATCGGCGGTTAAATCAGCGGGAAAGCCAAAGGTGTCATAGAGTTTGAACACCAGGTTGCCGGGTATTTCGCTACCGCTCAACTCGGCAATGCCGGATTCCAGGATGGCCATGCCATTTTCCAAGGTACGGGCAAATTGCTCTTCCTCGTTGCGTATCACCTTCTTGACCTGCTCGGCCTGCTTACCCAGATCGGGATAGGCTTCGCCCATTTCTGCGACCAGGCTATCGACCAGACGAAACATAAACAGCTGATCACAACCAAGCTTATAGGCATGGCGAATAGCCCGCCTGATAATACGCCGAAGCACATAGCCGCGACCTTCATTCGAGGGGTTAATGCCATCGATAATCAAGAAGGCGGATGAACGCAGGTGGTCGGCGATCACGCGCAGCGATCGATTCTCTATATCGGTGCAGCCGGTGACAGCCATTGCCGCCTTGATGAGGCTCTGAAACAGGTCGATCTCGTAGTTACTGTGCACATTTTGCAGCACGGCGGCCAAGCGCTCTAAGCCCATTCCGGTATCCACCGACGGCTTCGGCAAGCGCACCCGAGTGCCATCGGCCAAGGTATCATACTGCATAAAGACTAGGTTCCAGATCTCGATATAGCGATCTAGATCGTCATCGGGACTGCCCGGCGGGCCACCTGGTACATCGGCGCCATGGTCGTAAAATATCTCCGAACAAGGGCCGCATGGACCGGTATCACCCATCATCCAGAAATTGTCTTTGTCACCTAAGCGCGACAGGCGATTTGGATCAATGCCAATCTCATTAATCCAAATATCTGCTGCCTCGTCGTCGTCCTTGTAAACGGTGACCCAAAGCTTGTCTTTCGACAGGCCTAGCTCCCCGGTCAAGAAACCCCAGGCAAACTGAATTGCTTCGCGTTTGAAATAGTCGCCGAAGCTAAAATTACCCAACATCTCGAAAAAGGTGTGGTGCCGTGCGGTATAGCCAACATTTTCAAGATCGTTGTGCTTACCGCCGGCCCGGACACAGCGCTGAGCTGTGGTTGCCCGGACATAATCGCGCCGATCGGTCCCCAGGAAAACATCCTTAAATTGCACCATGCCGGCATTGGTGAACAACAGAGTAGGGTCATCACCTGGTACCAGTGAACCTGCTGGCACGACACGGTGGCCATTTTGGGCATAATAATCTAGAAAGCGGCGGCGTATTTCGGAGGTTTTCATTAGGGAATACAGTCTCTATTGAGGTTTCAGCGACAAAAGGCTGCCAATAGTACACAGAAGACCTGCGCGAGGAAATACCGACAGGCGTGAGTCTAGCGGAATCTTAGTCGTCAAAGGATGAATTTGTCGACCGGTTCAAGCGCAGTTCCGTTAAGGCGTAATGAATGGCGTCTGTTTCAAAGCCACGATAGCTTAAGAAGCGATAGGCCTTGGCGCGTTGTTCATCGGCAATGCCGCTAGGAAATTTGCGCTGGGCACAGTCTAAAGCCTGTTCGAACCAGTCAATGTCACGTTCAGCTAAGGCGGCGTCGATTAGCTGTTCAACGCCTTTTGCGCGGGCTTCATAGCGAATGCGGATCGGGCCACGGGACCTGTTAATCTGCATGGACAACCAGAGGCCGACAAAGCGTGCATCGCTCTGCAGGTCTCGACTCACCAAACGATCGAGCACCGCTTCGATCTCGTCAGCTTCTTCGGGAAACCGGGTCAGCAACTTGCGCCGCATTTCAAAACGGGAGTGTTCGCGTCGAGCCAAGATGTTTAAGGACGTGTTCCAAATAGACAAACGCTTAATCCCAGCATGTGAAGGCCGTTAGCAACGCTTAGCTGCTAACGGCTAGGTCAGACTTAAACGTCCTTGGTGTCAGTAGCGGCATCCAGGGCGATTTCGGGCGCCTTGTCAGCAGCTTTGTCCTTTGCCTTAGCATCTTTTGCCTTGGCGTCTTTCGCGGCCTTACCGGTAGCCTTCGGCTCAACCGAGTCTTTGCTGAGGTATTCTAAGCGCACCGCGGCTTCGATCTCTTGGGCTATCTCAGGATTATCGGTCAGGAAGCGAGCTGCATTGGCCTTGCCCTGACCGATCTTATTACCCGCATAGGCATACCAGGCACCGGACTTCTCCACCAAACCAATCTTCACGCCCAGGTCGATGACCTCACCCATGTGGTAAATACCCTTACCGTACATAATCTGGAACTCTGCCTGTTTAAAGGGCGGAGCGACCTTGTTTTTAACGACCTTAACGCGTGTCTCGGAGCCGATAACCTCGTCGCCATCCTTGATCGTACCAGTGCGACGAATATCGAGTCGCACGGAGGCGTAAAACTTTAGCGCATTACCACCGGTTGTGGTTTCTGGGTTACCAAACATCACGCCTATTTTCATGCGAATCTGGTTAATAAAGATAACCAAGCAGTTTGCCGTCTTGATATTGCCGGTGATTTTACGCAAGGCTTGAGACATCAACCGGGCTTGCAGGCCCATGTGATGATCGCCCATCTCACCTTCGATCTCAGCCTTAGGCACCAGCGCTGCGACGGAGTCAATTACGATCACATCAATGGCATTTGAACGCACCAACATATCGGCAATTTCCAAGGCCTGTTCACCGGTATCCGGTTGCGAGACTAACAGGTCGTCGACCTGCACACCGAGCTTGCCGGCATACTGCACATCGAGCGCATGCTCGGCATCAATAAAGGCGCAGGTGCCGCCGGCCTTTTGGGCCTCAGCGATTACCTGTAGCGTGAGTGTGGTTTTACCAGACGACTCAGGACCGTAGATTTCGACCACACGCCCCTTAGGAAGACCGCCTATGCCCAAGGCTATATCGAGACCCAACGAGCCTGTCGAAATGGCTGGAATGTCGACAATCTCTTGATCGCCCATGCGCATAACGGATCCCTTGCCGAATTGGCGTTCAATTTGACCTAGGGCGGCGGCTAATGCTTTTTCTTTATTGGTATCCATGAGTCTCTTCCAAAATAGATGCTGTATGTATAAACAGTAGTTTTACAGGTTTCGCTTTACGCTGACAAGTGAAAATTTAATTAATTTAATAATATAAGCAATTTGCCTAGTGCCCGATCGATCGCCTGCTGGCGAATTTGCTGGCGCGACCCGGAAAATAGTTGGCGCTCTGACCAGACTTGATCGCCCTGGGCCCAGGCCAGCCAGACAGTGCCCACCGGCTTTTCGGCACTACCACCATCCGGACCGGCGACGCCACTGATCGCGACACACCAATCTGAGGCGCAATATTCTAGGCCCTTCTGTGCCATCGCGGAGACCACAGCGGCGCTGACCGCGCCCTGCTCGGCTAGAACGTGCGGATCAACTCCCAATTGCAATTTCATCGAGTTAGCATAGGTCACAACGCTGCCGAGAAACCAGGCCGAACTGCCTGGCAAGTCCGTGCATTGGGCGGCCAAACCGCCGCCGGTGCATGATTCGACCGAACTGAGGGTGAGTTTGCGTGCTAATAGTGTTTGCGCCAGTTGAGCTAACAAGGGTTGACCTCCGGGGCCTCAAAAAACACGATCGTTCAATCTAAGGGTAACAACGATGTCACCCACCTTTCGCCGCGGGCTGCAATCTCGAATAGCGGGTGACGACCCGAAAGGGCCGCTAGCCCCTTGTTGGTTGCGGTGGCTCAGCGCTTTTGAAAGGCAATCAGATGTAGCTGTTTCAATTCCTTTTCTGCCTGGGCATAGAGCACCAAGGCATCCAGTTCAATCTCACGACCTTTGCTCAATGTCACCTTGGCTTCCGGTGCCTCTATTGCCAGGCAGCGTGCCACTCGCACGCTGGTGTCGAACAAAGATTTGGCCATCGCATTAAGCTTTCTATTCGGGGTCGGGTGGCGCAGTATCGTCTTGGCCTCGACATACATGATAAGCAATTGCTTCTTATCGATGTAGTTGCTCCAGGTCGCATCCATTAACCGGTTATCCAGCGCGGTAATGGCTTGATTTTGGAATTCGTTATCTGTTTCTGTATCCATTGAACCTGTTCCCAGTAATCGATGCCTATGCGCGGCAATGCCAATAGCGGCCAGTTCGGTTGTCCCTGGCAATTTTCGGCCAACATAATAGGGCTTGGGCAAGATTACTGCAATTTCTGTGGTTGGATCTTTTCCCCTGTCTGCTCCACCAAGCCGACTTCTCGGCAGTGCCCCATCGACCCGAGGTTGGTTGCGACCTGCACTGGCTCGTATCCGGGCCTTTTAGGGTCGGCATCCGCTGGTTGCTTCAAATCGGGCTTAAACTCGAGCATTGAGCCGACCTCATAGTGCCATCAAGGCGACGCCTTTGTTATACTTTTAGCCGTGTGCTCGTCGTTATGTCAAATCACCAGTAATCAGTTGCCAAACTGCGCTTACCGGGTAACGTTTAGGGTAAGACCATTACTGCATCAATTAGGGCCCCTACTGAATGAAGAACCTCAAGTCTCACGACCAACATACACCGATGATGCAGCAGTATTTAAGAATCAAGCAGGACCATCCCAACGATCTAATCTTTTATCGCATGGGCGATTTCTACGAACTGTTTTTTGATGATGCCAAAGATGCGGCGCGCCTGCTCGACATTACGCTGACTAAAAGAGGTCAAAGTGCAGGCGCCCCAATTCCGATGGCTGGTATTCCCTATCATGCGGCTGAAAACTATATTGCCCGCATCGTACAGAGCGGTCGCACAGTCGCAATTTGCGAGCAGATTGGTGACCCAGCCACCAGCAAGGGACCGGTCGAACGCAAGGTCGTACGGGTGCTCACCCCCGGCACCCTGACCGATGAGGCCTACCTCAGTGATCAGCAGGAAAACCTACTCACGGCGGTCATTCAATCCGGCGAACAATGGGGCCTGGCCGTGCTCGATATGGCCAGTGGTCGTTTCAATGTGCAGGAGCTGGCCTCCTCGGTCGATGCCTATGGCGAGCTGGAACGGTTACAGCCGAGTGAACTGCTCTATCCGGAAGACACCCAGGCACCGCTATTGAGTTGCCAACCCTCCATGAAACCCCAATCGGGCTGGCTCTATGATCTCGACAGCGCCGTGGAGCGTTTAAGCCAACAGCTCGGTACTCGCGATCTGGCCGGTTTCGGTGTCAGCGACATGACGCTGGCCTTGCGCGCCGCCGGGTGCCTGCTCAACTATGCCCAAGAAACGCAACGCGGCGCGCTGCCGCACATCCGTTCGTTGACCCCAGAACACCACAGCGACAGTGTGTTGATCGACGGCGCCACGCGCCGTAATCTGGAAATTGATATCAATGTCCGTGGCGAAGCGGGCAATACGCTCTTTTCCCTGATGGACCATTGCAGCACGGCCATGGGCAGCCGGCTGTTACGCCGCTGGCTCAATCGCCCACTGCGCAACCAGGATCTATTACGCCTGCGCCAGGCCGCCGTACAAACCTTGCTGATCGATTTTCGCTTTGAGAACTTTGCTAGCACCCTAAAACCGATCGGCGATATCGAGCGGGTGCTGACCCGTATCGCACTCGGCTCGGCGCGGCCGCGCGATCTAATCCGGTTGCGCGAGGCCCTGCATGCCATCCCAACCCTAGTCGATCAGCTGGCAGAGTGCGACAGCCCACTATTATCGGCCATTCAGGCCAAGCTGGCAGCCGATCCGCAATGGGCCATTGAATTGGATCGGGCCGTTAAAGACAATCCGCCCGCAGTGATGCGTGAGGGCGGTGTAATTGCCGACGGTTATGACGCCGAATTGGATGAACTACGCGGATTGGACAGCAACGCCGGCGATTATCTGCTGGCCCTGGAGCAGACCGAGAAGGCCCAGACTGGGCTCTCGAGTTTGAAGGTTGGCTACAATCGGGTACACGGCTATTACATCGAAATCAGTCGCAGTCAGTCTGAAAAAGCCCCCCTGTCCTATATCCGCCGGCAAACCCTAAAAAACGCCGAACGATTTATTACCCCGGAACTGAAGGCCTTCGAAGACAAGGCGCTGAGCGCGCGCAGCCGCGCCTTGACGCGGGAGAAGTTTCTCTATGAGGATCTTATTCAACGTCTCGGTGACGACCTAGCTCCCTTGCAGACGTTCTGCCTTGCACTGGTCGAGCTGGATGTCCTAAATTGCTTGGCCCAGTGTGCCGATCAATACAGCTGGACCCAACCCACTCTGACCGAAGCGCCCCAAATTCACATCATAGCCGGACGCCACCCGGTGATCGAAGCGCTATTGTCCGGGCCCTTTGTGCCCAATGACACCCAACTGGATGGCGAACACAGCCTGCAAATCATCACTGGTCCGAATATGGGCGGCAAATCAACCTATATGCGCCAGGTCGCGCTGATTGCCCTTCTGGCCTACATCGGCAGCTATGTCCCGGCCGAGTCGGCGACCATTGGCGCGCTCGATCGCATCTATACCCGCATGGGCTCGTCCGATGATGTCGCCGGTGGGCGCTCAACCTTTATGGTTGAGATGACCGAGACGGCTAATATCTTGCACAATGCGACACCCAATAGCCTAGTGATCATGGATGAGGTCGGGCGCGGCACCAGTACTTTCGATGGTTTATCGCTGGCCTGGGCCGCAGCGGCTGAACTGGTGACCCGAGTTAAGGCATTGACCCTCTTTGCCACGCACTATTTCGAAATGACCGCTATGGCCGAAAACCAAGCCGGCATCGCCAACGTCCATCTTGATGCGACCGAACACGACGATCGGCTGGTGTTTTTACATCGCGTTCAGCCCGGGCCGGCGTCGCAGAGTTATGGTATTCAAGTTGCCCGATTAGCCGGTGTGCCAGAACCGGTTATCCAGCATGCTCGAGGTAAATTGGCCGAACTGGAAGCACTCAATGTCGGCGCAGTTGGACCGGCTCCGGCCCAGTCGATAACGGCCCAGGCGGATCTCTTTGCGCGCGCCCAACATCCGATTGTCGATGCCCTGTTGTCGTTGGACTTGGATAACATGAGTGCCAAGCAGGCATTGGATTGGCTCTATAGCAGCAAGAAACGAATATAGATTTAAAACCTTAACAGACGGATGCTTATTCTATCTGGCTATATGATTGATCCACATTAGCCTGAATAAGATCTTGAGCCCTGTCCCATCCGTCATTAATATAGCCCCCAACCGATTTACTCAGGAAGAGATACGTTCATGGCCTTTATCGTTTTAGAAAACTGCATTAAATGCAAATATACCGACTGTGTCGAAGTGTGCCCGGTCGACTGCTTTTACGAAGGCCCCAACTTTCTAGTAATTCATCCCGACGAATGCATCGATTGCGCCTTATGCGAACCCGAATGCCCCGCGGAAGCAATACTGTCTGAAGATGAGGTGCCGGCCGACCAAATTGACTTTATCGAGCTCAATGCCGAATTGGCCGAAATCTGGCCCAATATCACCGAACAAAAAACCGCCTTGCCCGATGCCGATGCGCAAAACGGCCAGCCCGGTAAACGCGCCTTCTTGGAACGCTAGTCGCTCGCTCATCAAGCCCGCCTGTTGCGGGCGTTGATGGCCGGCCTGCTAAGTCCGAACCAGTAGGAAGACTCCAGCCCCCATCATAATCGACCCCGCACTGCGGTTGAGCACCCGAGCGCCCCGCTCCGATTCAAAGAAGCGCCGCGATCGACCGGCAAAGAAGGCAATTAAGTTCAGCCCCAACATCAGACTCACTAGGGTCAGTAGGCTGACCAACGCGATGTCCCGACCGGTCAGGAGCGACAAGTCGATAAAGGTCGGCAGAAAAGCGATATAGAACAGTATGACCTTTGGATTTGACGCGGATATAAGGAAACCCTGCATAAAGCTGAGCAGCGCAGCACTGCTGCGTAACGACGTCGGTGCGCCATTGAGCTGCCTGGGCGCCGTCCACATCTTCCAACCCAGGTACAACAGATAAGCGGCACCGAGCCAGCGCACGACGCTAAAGGCGCCCTCCCAATGGGTCGCTAAGGCCGCTAAACCGAAGCAAGCGGCAATGAGATAGAGGATGTCACTGATCACCATGCCCAGGGCTAACAGCACACAAGAGCGAGCACCGCTGACCAGCGCCCGAGACAAGATGGCGAACACACCGGGGCCCGGGGTGATGCCGAAAATAAACACCGCGAGAAAAAAAGTGAGGGACGATTCGACGGTCATGGAGTATTACTCTGAACAGGTAGGGGAAGGCGCTGCAGGGTATCGGCCCAGTATGAAAAAACCCGTCGTCGACGGGCCTATGGATTTTTCTGCGTTACTGTCACCTGGCTGAAAGCCTTAGGCGCCGAATAAGGCGTTTGAATTCAAACCCTGTTTTTCCATTATATCGCGTAATCGACGCAAAGACTCGACCTGAATCTGGCGCACCCGTTCGCGCGTCAAACCAATCTCATGGCCAACATCCTCAAGCGTGCTGGTTTCATAACCGCGCAGGCCAAATCGACGCGCCACTACTTCGCGCTGCTTCTCCGACAGCTCGTCCAACCATCGATCGATACCGGCCTTCAAGTCTTCACTCTGCAAAAAGTCAGAAGGATCGTTGGCCCGGTCGTCGGCAATGGTATCGAGCAGACTCTTATCCGAGCTAATGCCAACCGGCGTATCGATTGAGGTCACCCGCTCATTCAGGGCGAGCATCTTTTTAACATCGGCAACGGGTTTTTCCAACAGCTCGGCAATATCATAGGGGGTCGGTTCATGGTCGAGCTTTTGCGCTAACTCACGGGAAGCGCGCAAATAGACATTAAGTTCTTTAACTACGTGAATCGGTAGACGGATGGTGCGGGTCTGATTCATGATCGAGCGTTCAATGGTTTGCCGAATCCACCAGGTTGCGTAGGTGGAGAAGCGAAAACCGCGCTCTGGATCAAATTTCTCAACGGCGCGAATCAAACCAAGATTGCCTTCTTCGATCAGATCGAGCAGGGTCAGGCCACGATTCAGATACCGACGGGCAATCTTCACCACCAGTCGTAAGTTACTTTCAATCATCCGCTTGCGCCCGGCGGCATCGCCTTTACGGGCTAAACGGGCAAAATATACTTCTTCCTCAGAGCTGAGCAGGGGTGAAAAACCGATCTCATTTAAATATAATTGGGTGGCATCGAGCGATCGCTGCATCGATCCGTTGGCTGACAAGGCATCCTGAAACTCTCTCTCTTCGGAACGTTCTTGGTCCGGCGCCTCCTCCAGTGCATCATCATCCAGACCCGCTACTTCGTCGTAGTCGAGTGTTGCTGTCATACCGCTAAAATTTTGTCCTTGAGTGTTATTCTTTGCTGCTGTGTCTTCCCTTAATTCCGTCATCTCAATCACCTGTCCTAAGCTTTATAATTATTGTCAGTCCGTTTTACCGTCCGGGCAATATCCTTTGTGGATCAACCGGTTTGCCATTCTTGCGAATTTCGAAGTGCAGACTAGGCTCATCGCCCTGTGTACCCATCGTTGCAATTTGCTGGCCGACCTGAACACGGTCCTTTTCCTTCACCAAGATTTGCTCGGCAAAAGCGTAAGCGCTGAGAAGCGAATTACGGTGTTCAATGATGATCAGGTTGCCATATCCAGGCAAACCATTGCCAGCGTAGACGACTGTTCCGCTCGTCGCTGCCAATACAGAATCCCCAATTTGACCGCCGATATCAATGCCCTTATTAGAGGACGAACCGACAACAAACGTTCGAACTATTTTCCCTTTATGAGGCCAGGTCCATGGATCGGCCGGACCGGTGACAGTCTCCTTTTTGTCCGATTTTATGACGCTTTTTGAACTGTTCTTTTTTGTAACAGAAACTTGGACCGGGGTTGACGCTTTTTTTGCGGGTACGGATTGGACAGGTGATTGAGATTGAGCGACTTGATTGGACTCTTTTAAGGTGATCGACTGCCCCACGACTATCCGATAATCCATCCCGATACCATTTCCGTTGGCTAGGCGCTGGTAATCCAACCCGAAGCGGAAGGCAATGGAGTAAAGGGTATCGCCAGATTTAACCAGATAAAAATCGGGATTAGCGACTGACAGCGCTGTGGTCCTAGATGGGCTAGTCGAGGCATAACGCGAATCGACGCCGTTCGGCTCCAAAGACGAAAACCGCGCCGAATTCATACAACCGCTCAAGCCGATTGCAACTAACAGCCAGGAACTATATTTTGACGCGAGTAACACTGTTTAGTTCACCTCAAATATTGAACTGGTTCACATTGTATAAATCGACTGCAAATCATCAGTAGAACTGATGATATTACATTCGATATCTATGGTAGAGATTTGGAGTCAAAATTCTTCTAAGAAAGACGACCCTTTAGTTGTAAAACTGAATAACCAGAACCCACCGGTGTTAAATCTCCACCATTTAGGCCTTATTTTTCATAAAGTTACCGATCACCACACCCAAGATCATCGATAGAACAGATAATAGAAGCCAATTTTCGAGTCCGCTAACGGCAGAGTATTGCTCGGGCAGGAACCACCGGCCGGAATCTTGCCATGGCCATACCTTGACCAGAGCGCCGGCCACAAATCCGAGCATAAAACTGATCACGCGTTCGTGCCAATTATGCAGCAACCATTGCAAAAAACGGCTAAAACTGATTATCCCGATCGCACAACCCAAAGCCACCCATAACACGATGGGGAGATTGCGCTCGTGGACAGCCTCTACCACCACCGGGTATAGGCCAAGCAAAACCAACATAAAAGAGCCGGATATGCCGGGCAAGAGCATAGCAGAGATTGCCAGCATGCCGCCCAGGACGAGGGTAAGCGGTGTGACCGTGACCGGCATGCCCGATGCGGTAGCAAACACTAAGGAAATCGCCAAACCCATCATTAACAAGGTTGCGTCCTGCCAAAGCCAGCGACGCCCGCGGCTTAGTTGCCACAAGGACACTAGGATCACGCCCATAAAGAACGACCAAACTACCGGTGCAGCCGTCGACAGCAGGTAATCCATCAGGCTCAGCACCGAAAATAGGCTGACCAGAATGCCGGCACCGAGAAAGGCTAGAAACTGGCCATCGATAGCTTGCCATAGGCCGCGAAAATCGCCGACGCGAATGAAACGCCAGAGAGACGGCCGAAAACTCGCTAAGGCACCAATAAAGCGTTCATAAATACCGGTAATCAGCGCTATCGTGCCACCCGACACGCCCGGAACTGCATCGGCCGCCCCCATGGCGGCACCCTTGATTAACCACAACCACTGCTCTTTTCTCACTTGGCTTTAATTCCTGTCAACATAGGCACAAAGAGCACCGGTTCTATTTGTTCGATAATCAACTCATCGCCGTGTTTTTCGATAACTGTTAAAAACTGCTCGGTTTCACCAATCGGCATAATCAAACGACCGCCGTCCGGGATCAGCTGATCGAGTAATTCCGGCGGCGGCACGCTGGGCGCGGCGGTACCGATTATAACGTCGAAGGGCGCTTCATCGGGCCAGCCCATAAAGCCATCGGCCAGCTTTAACCAAACATTTTTCAGGTTAAGGATCGCTAAGCGTTGCCGTGCTTTCTCTTGTAAGGGCTGAATCCGTTCGACACTGTAAACTTCATCGACCAGACTGGCCAAGACCGAGGTTTGAAAGCCTGAGCCGGTACCAATCTCCAAGACTCGTTCATGATGCGGTGCAGCCAAGACCAGCTCCGACATACGCGCCACTATATAGGGTTGTGACAGGGTTTGCGCATAGCCGATCGGCAGTGACACATCCTCATAGGCTTTATGCCCTAGGGCTTCATCGACAAACAGATGGCGCGGAATGGTTTCAAAGCAGGCCAACACGCGGAAATTACTGATGCCCTGTTCGACCAAGCGTTCAATTAATCGGGCTCGGGTGCGTTGCGACGTCATACCGATGCCGCGCAACATATCCGGTTCTCTATTCATGCCAATCGCCTCCACCTGCGCGCAGGCCTTGGTCGGTCACCAATTCCGCCAATACCGATGTAGCGAAGCTACCCGCGGGCAAAAAGAAGGAGACCACGGGATCCTTATCGATCACTTCAAAATGGGCCGACTCGGGGAATACTCGTAATTTGCGAAAATGCCGCGCCACCTGTCGTGCCTCTAAAGCCAGTAACAATTCACCATAAGCTGCCAACTGGGTCGATTCTCGAGCCGCTAGGCCGGGGAAGTCATCTTTCGACAGACCGGGTAAGCTGGCGCAGGGCGACACCTTGCCCAAGGCACAGCGGTCGATGTCCGTGGCCTCCGGTTCCTCACAGTAAAAACCGGCCTTACCCTCGGTAAATTGCGCAAAATCATGATCGATTAAACGGTTCCAGGTGCCATCTTGAACACGCTGGGCAAGCAGCCGATTAAAGAAATAAGAGCGAACCGCAGACAGATAAATCGACTGCAGGTGTCGTTGAACCTTGGCTCGACCCAATAGCCACTCGCTGCCATTGAAGACATTGAGGCCGCCATGCCCGAAGCGTTGCGGGCCAAAATAGTTCGGCACGCCGTGCTCAACCAGGGTCTGCCAATTGCGCTCCAATTGCGCCAAGGGCACGTCGGTGTTGCGGATCCGAATGCGAAAAGAATTCCCCACCAGTTGTCCGGTTTTCAGTTTGCGATGGTGCCGAGTGGCGTCGAGTATGGTCAGGCCGTCGACCTCTAACAGCCTTACCGAGGGTTCGAGTTTACCCGGCAAATGCACCGAGAAGGTTTGCTCGGTCACGGCATGGCGGTCCTTTAGACCCGCGTAGCTGACCTCGCGCGGCCCAACGCCGGCCCAACGGGCCAACTGCCGAGCGACCCAAGCGGTATTTTGGCCGTCCTTCAACACCCTAACCCAGAGATGTTCACCTTCGCCACTGGCCGTTTCGGGTAAGCGTTCTACGACCCTAAAATCGGCGTTGTGCGCTTTAATCTGCCCTGAGGACAAGCTCATTGGATGGGCCCGCGACCAATTCATCTCGAAGCTCATAACGCATGCTCGACTAGACAGACCGCATCAACTGCTATGCCTTCCTTACGACCGATGAAACCGAGCTGTTCCGTGGTCGTCGCCTTCACGTTGAGATTGCCCACTGCGGTGTTGAGATCGGCGGCGATTTGCGCTTGCATGGCTTTTTTGTAAGCCATCAAGCGCGGGGTTTGGGCGACGATGGTAATGTCAGCGTTAACTAAACGATAGCCCCGATCCTGGACCAGTTGATAGACCTGGCGTAATAGGTCGCGCGAGTCGACCCCACGCCAGGTCGCTGAGGTATCGGGGAAATGCTCGCCAATATCGCCTAAGGCTAGGGCGCCCAAAAGGGCATCGCAAAGGGCATGCAAGACGACATCACCATCGGAATGGGCAAGTAGTGCGTGCTCACTCGGCACCTCAACGCCACCTAGGCGGATATTGCATGGCGGAGAATCGGCATCGAAGCGATGGACGTCATGACCGTGACCAATTCGTAACATAGGCTCAAGAACTCTGTAGTTTCATGTCGTTAAATGCAGTTTCATGTCGTTAAATGCAGTTTCATGTCGTTAAATCTAGTTTCAGGAAGTATTCGACCAAGGCAGCGTCCGCGGGGTGGGTCACTTTAATATTGCGCTCCGAGCCGGTGACTATATTGACTGGCCAACCCATCGCTTCAATGGCCGATGCCTCATCGGTGATGGCCAAGCCGCGCTCCTTTGCCTGTTCCAAAGCGCTGATCAAGTCACCCACCTTAAAGCACTGAGGTGTTTGCGCAGCCCACAGGGCGCTTCGGTCTAGGGTGGTGACCCGGCCGTGGTTATCAATTTTTTTAATCGTATCGGTCAGGGGCCGCGCTAGGATAGCACCCACCTGAGTCTGCTGGCAGGTTTGCAATAACTGCTCGACATCCTTATTTTCCACACAGGGCCGCGCGACATCGTGCACCATGACCCAATCCTCTGGCTCGGCTCTCAGGCTTAGATGCATCAGGGCCGCAAGCACCGTATCGGCGCGCTCGCGGCCACCATGAATCACCTCAACATCGCTAAAGGACGCCGCCAACTCTCGACTGACCGAGTCATCAGCGGCGATGGCCAACAGCTTGTGACCTGATATGGGAATTGCTTGCCAGGCCGCCAGAGTCCACTCCAATAGGCTCTGGTGTAGAATTCGCGCGTGTTGCTTGGGTATGCCGGCGCCGAAACGTTGGCCGCTACCGGCCGCGGGTAAGATCAGGTGCACCCTCACGGCTCGTCGGACCCGCTGTGGATGATAACAAAGATCTCACCTGGCTGAATCAGCCCCAAATCCTGCCGCGCCAGCTCTTCGATGGCATCGTTACCGGATTTTAAATCGTCGACGCGGGCGCGTAACAAATCGTTTTTAGCCTGTAAGGCACTTAATTCAGTTTGTTGAGTACTAAGCTCGGATGCCAGGCGCTGGTTATCGAAATAACCGTTGTCGGCAAACCAATAGCGCACTTGCAGCGCAACGATTAAGACCAACAGGATAAGTTGAACCAGGCGCATGAATGACCCCCTACATTAAAGTACCCTCATTCTTACGCATAAAAAAAAGGGAGCCAAGCCCCCTTTCCATATTTATGCCAAATTCAGCGGTTATTTGAGACGATTGCACTCAATTAGACCCGAATTCGCACTATTTAAGCGATCGCAGCTAACTGCGAGCGTGCAAACCTTACTGACCCTTAACTTCTGACAGGCCACGAAACGGGGCCTTATCACCCAATTCTTCTTCAATACGAATCAGCTGATTGTACTTGGCGACTCGATCAGAACGGCTCATGGAACCGGTTTTAATCTGGCCAGCTGCCGTACCAACGGCCAAATCGGCTATGGTGGCATCTTCGGTTTCGCCCGATCGGTGAGAAATTACCGCCGTATAGCCAGCATCTTTGGCCATCTTGATCGCTGCTAAGGTTTCGGTTAGGGAACCGATCTGATTGAATTTGATCAGAATCGAGTTAACGATACCCTTGTCGATGCCTTCTTGGAGGATCTTGGTATTGGTCACGAACAGATCGTCACCGACCAGTTGCAATTTATCACCCAATAACTCGGTCTGGTGCTTAAAGCCATCCCAATCGGATTCATCCAGGCCATCTTCGATCGACACGATCGGATACTGGTTGGCCAAATCCTGCAGATAGAAGTTGAATTCTTTTGACGTAAAGATCTTGCCTTCGCCCTTCATATTGTAATGGCCGGCGTCCTTGTCATAAAACTCAGAGGCGGCACAATCCATCGCTAAGGTAACATCTGTACCTAGGACATAACCGGCCGCTTCAACCGCTTCTTTGATCGCGCCTAAGGCCGCTGCATTGCTTTCAAGGTTAGGGGCAAAACCACCTTCATCGCCCACCGCCGTGCTCAGTCCTTTGGCTTTGAGGACTTTGGCTAGGTTGTGGAAGACTTCAGCGCCGATTTGCACGGCTTCTTTGAAGGTCTTAGCACCGACCGGTTGAATCATAAATTCTTGGATATCAACGTTATTGTCGGCATGCTCGCCGCCGTTGATGATGTTCATCATTGGCAATGGCATGGAGTATTGACCCGGCGTGCCATTAAGATCGGCAATGTGCGCGTAAAGTTCAACACCCTTGGCGATCGCTGCGGCCTTGGCCGTAGCCAAGGAGACCGCTAAGATGGCGTTGGCACCAAAGTTTGACTTATTCTCGGTACCATCAAGATCGATCATGATCTGGTCAATAACGGACTGCTGTAACGCGTCCTGACCCAGCAGAGCGGCACGAATAGGACCATTGATGGCACCAACGGCCTTCAACACGCCCTTGCCCATAAAGCGGCTTTTGTCACCATCGCGCAATTCCAGCGCTTCGCGTGATCCGGTTGAGGCACCCGACGGTGCCGCTGCGCGGCCTTTGGCGCCACTTGCCAATATTACATCGGCTTCAACGGTGGGGTTACCACGGCTGTCGATAATTTCCCGGGCTTTGATTTCTACAATTTTCGCCATCTTAGACTCTCCTTGGGTTGCCATCAAATCCCCACTAGTATTGGGATTTGACGGAACAGATACATGTTTAAAGTCACAAAAACTGTAACTTTCCTACAAATTCGGGCGGAATTATAAAGAAAAACCAGTAAATAGCGAGTTTAAACGCTATTTCCCCGCCGTATGACCGATCACTGCTGAAATAAAACCACTAAATAAACCATGACCCTTGCGCGGTGTCGAGGTGAATTCCGGATGGAACTGGCAGGCAACAAACCACGGATGATCGGGGATTTCGACAATCTCAACGAGAGCGCTATCGAGTGACCGACCGGCAATCGCCATACCGTATTTTTCTAGGTCCTGCACATAGTGATTATTCACCTCGTAACGATGTCGATGCCGTTCAACGATGGTGTCTTCGCCGTAGGCTGTGCGCGCCAGTGTACCCTCAGTCAGACGGCATTCTTGGCCGCCAAGGCGCATGGTGCCGCCTAAATCAGTGCCTTCATTACGCTCTACGACCTTGCCGTCAGCTTCAATCCACTCGGTGATTAGGCCGATAACCGGATGGCGCGACTGGCGGTCGAATTCAGTTGAGTGGGCGCCGTCCAGGCCGCACACATTTCGCGCATATTCGATAACGGCGACCTGCATACCCAGACAAATGCCCAAATAGGGCACGCGATTTTCACGCGCATATTGCGCCGCTAGAATTTTGCCCTCGACACCACGATGGCCGAATCCACCGGGCACCAAGATACCGGCGACACCCTTAAGCACATCGATGCCATTTTTCTCCAAATCTTCAGAGTCGATATATTGGATCTTAACCCGCGTTCGAGAGCGAATACCGGCATGGTCTATCGCTTCGATCAAGGACTTGTAGGCATCTAGCAGATCCATGTACTTGCCTACCATGGCAATGGTGACTTCCTGCTCTGGGTGCAACTTGCGTTCGGTGACATCTTCCCAGTCGGATAGGTCGGCCGGCGGGCAGTCCAGACCGAATCGTTCGACCACGATGGCGTCGAGTCCGGCCTTCGCCAGCATGCCTGGGATGCGATAGATGGTATCGGCATCGATCAGCGGGATAACCGCTCGCTCTTCGACGTTGGTAAACAGGGATATTTTGCGCAATTCGGTCTTACCGATGGGTCGGTCGGACCGGCACAGCAAGATGTCTGGCTGCAGTCCGATGGTGCGCAGCTCTTTGACTGAATGCTGAGTCGGCTTGGTCTTGACTTCGCCTGCAGTGGCCAGATAGGGCACCAATGTCAGGTGCACAGACAGCGCGCGTCGACTACCGAGCTCAACCTTGAGTTGGCGAATGGCTTCCAAGAAGGGTAATGATTCGATATCGCCCACGGTACCGCCGACTTCAACTAAGGCGACGTCAGCATCACCGGCACCCTCGATAACCCGGCGCTTAATTTCATCGGTAATGTGCGGAATAACCTGCACCGTGCCGCCCAGATAATCACCCCGGCGCTCCTTCTTGAGCACATCCTGATAGATTCGACCGGAGGTAAAGTTGTTGCGACGGGTCATGGTGGTGTTAACAAAGCGTTCGTAATGACCCAAATCCAAATCGGTTTCGGCGCCGTCTTCGGTGACAAACACTTCGCCATGTTGGAATGGACTCATGGTGCCAGGATCGACATTGATATAGGGATCAAGCTTAAGCAAGGTAACCTTTAGGCCACGTGCTTCGAGGATGGCTGCGAGCGAGGCTGAGGCGATGCCCTTACCTAAAGAAGATACTACGCCGCCGGTAACAAAGATGTAACGAGTCATATACGATCCCATCAAAAAACGAACACATCCCGTGCAGCACAGGGCTCACAGGGAGAAGATTCGCTCGAAAAATAGTGTGTTTCAGATGGGGGATCAGATTAACAAATTAAGCCGATTCCCTCAATCAGTATTTTGCCAAATAACCTGTAGGCCTGGTTCGGCCTGGTCGGCCAGATGATCGGCCGAGAGCAAAAGATCGCCCACGGCGATAAGCTCATCCGCGCTGTAGAGCAGGGGCAGGCGGGCGCGGTCCCAGGGTTTCACTCGATATTCCTGCAGCAAGCGTTTTAGGTCTCGACGCTTGGCGCGACCGACCGGCCGCAAGGTCTCGCCACCGACGCGCAGACGCCAATGCAAATTGGCTAAATCGGCTTTGAGTCGATCAGGCCCAGAGTCGGCTAGGACTAATCTGACCTGCCCCACGCCGGGCCATGCACTGGCCACACCCACCGTCAAGGCCGGCGCCGGACCCGGTTCAACGCGATCTGCGACCCAGTAGAGCGCCAAGCCGTGACGCCGGACAGCGCCCTGCCCCAAACGGACCTCGGGCATGGCATCGGCTTGGGCGGCTATCACTGCCGAGGCAATCTCTTCCAGTCGGGCTTTGCTCGGGATTTGCTGGCCGATTGCCCGTAACCAAGCATGCAATAAGGATAACAATTGCTCGCCGGTCAGTGCATCCAATTGCACCAGTTTGAAACCCTGGTCATGACTGAGACGATGATGCAACTCCCGCTCTAACTCGAAGACCGCGTCGCTTTGGGGCGAGTCGATTAGCCCGATGAGATTGTGCACTCGCTGCCGATAGGCCGGCCAGCGCGCCTCCAGCAAGGGCAGTACAGTCTGACGAAGGTAGTTGCGATCGAAGCGGGTTTGGGCATTTGAATCGTCCTCGATCCACTCCAACTGCAAGTGGGTCGCCAGGGATACAATTTGCTGGCGGCTTAAATCGAGCAGGGGGCGGTACAGCTGGTAGCTGCCGCGTCGGCTCAAACGGGCCATCGCCTTCAGGCCCTGCAAACCGGTGCCGCGCATCAGGCGCAAAAAAAAGGTTTCTACCTGGTCGTCAAGATGATGGCCCAGCAAGAGCACGCCATCCTCTGTCACCATGCGGCCAAACTGCTGATAGCGCAGATCTCGCGCCGCCGCCTCAAGGCCGTTACCGGCGGAAGCAACGCTTCCGGCATGGGTTTTAAGCTGACAACCGAGCTGCTCAGCCTGGCGCTGGCAAAAGTCCTGCCACTGCCCGGCTTGGGCCGATAGACCATGATTGATATGAAGCGCGGTGACCCGTTCAGGACCGAAGGCATCACAGGCCAAACGCAATAGGAGACTGGAATCGATCCCGCCGCTGTAGCCGACGAAGACGGGCTCGGCGTTAAACTGCCGCAGGTCCCGGCACAGGTCTTGGTGCACCGTTGCGGTCCATTCGCGAGGGTTAAGCATGCTCTAGCGCAGCTTCCACAGGAAGCGCAATTTCACGCGATCGCCGCGACCATAGAGCTCACAGCTTTCCGGTACATCAACCTGCTCAACAAACTGGGCACCAATACGCTCACAGGTTTTGACTGAGGCTTGGTTATCCGGATTGCAGGTAATCCACAGCTCTCGAAAACCGACATCGAGGGCAATTTCCCGCAACAACTCACAGGCCGCCGCGGCGTAGCCGTGACCGCGATGAATGCGGTCTATGCCATAACCGACCTGACCGCCGTATAGGACCAGCGTTTGGGTTTCGCCCAAACGTAGATCGATTTGACCAATACGGGATCCATCGTGAAAGACTATATCGAAGAGGTAGGCTGGAATGCGCTCCAGGGCTTCATTTTCGTTTAACACCCGGTTGAGCACCAAGGCTATATCATCACCGATAACGGTTTCGGTCACGCTATTATGATTGAGTAAACGTCTCGACAATTCTCTATGCGCCCTTATTGATTCAAGCTTCTGAACACTACCGCTTAGCTGACAAGTCGCGCTGAAGCCGACACGGTAGGCGACTAACCTAAGCAAATTGCGCGCCTCGGGTCGACCTAGCAGGTCGACCCGAGGCTAGACGACTCGATTAGGCTGTTACCCCGAAGGACATTAGACGCTGATAGCGCTGCTCGAGCAGCTGTTCCAGCGACTTTTGTTTAAGATCAAAGAGCTGCAACACTAAGCTCTCCTTAACGCTAGTGGCGATCTGGGTCTTATCACGATGCGCGCCACCCAGAGGTTCGCTGATGATGTGATCGACCAGACCCAACTCCTGCAAACGCGGTGCTGTGATGCCCATGGCCGCCGCGGCATCGGCGGCACGCGCCGCGGTCTTCCAGAGAATTGAGGCGCAACCTTCGGGTGAAATTACCGAATAGGTACTGTATTGCAACATATTGAGGTGATCACAGACACCGATGGCCAAGGCGCCACCGGAGCCACCCTCACCAATTACCGTGGTGATGATCGGTACCTTCAAGGAGGACATCTTCAACAGGTTGTAGGCGATGGCTTCCGATTGGCCGCGTTCTTCCGCGCCGATGCCTGGATAGGCACCCGGGGTATCAATAAAGGTCAAGATGGGCATATTAAACCGCTCGGCCGTCTGCATCAGCCGCAGGGCCTTGCGATAACCTTCCGGTTTCGGCATGCCGAAGTTGCGCTTGACCTTTTCTTTGACGTCTCGGCCCTTTTGGTGGCCGAGCACCATTACTGGCATACCCTCGAGGCGCGCAACGCCGCCAACTAAGGCTGCGTCGTCGCCAAAATGTCGATCGCCATGCAACTCATCAAAGTCGGTAAAAATCTGATCAAAATAGTCCAAGGTATAGGGACGCTTGGGATGCCGAGAGATTTGCGAGACTTGCCAGGCACTCAGATTGCTAAAAATCTGTTCAGTCATTTTGCGAACCTGAGCGCCCAGCTTTTCAATTTCACCGGAAATATTCAGATCATTTCGGTTTCCCACCAGCCGCAGTTCATCGATTTTCGATATCAAATCGGCAATGGGTTGTTCAAAGTCAAGATAATCTGGATTCATCTTAGTTCCCGTCAAAGTCTTTAGTTGTCAGGTTATTGGTCGGCCCGGTTAGACCACAGGACGCCAAATAGACCCGTCACAGTAAAAATATTAACCACAGGTTAAAGGCTTGTGGTCGGCCTAACAAGCGTCCATGTGAAGATTAAGCTATGAACAAAAGTAATTAATGACCGCCCCGCCCCCAGAACGCTCTGCCTGCGCCGCGTCATCACCCTGTCGAACGACAGGCCAATGGCGCGCTATTGATAGCGAAACTTATAGCCCGTTTCGCCAAAGGACTGCCTCAGGGTATGTAAAGTCTCATCCTCCAGTGGGATCCGATAGCGCTCGTGAAGCATCACTTCGCCTTGGGCCAAGTCATTGGTATAACGGATCCAGACCTTACAGCCACGATCCTCGGGAAGATCAGAGCGTACCAACGCCTTGAGTTTGGCCAGGAAGGCTTGAGCCTGCGCAGCCTCAACCTTAAATTCAACCCCCTTGATCAGGGCCTGCCGAGCCTCTACTAGGGTATAGACCTTCTGCGCGCGAATGCGCGGCCGATCGTTGTAATCGTCCCAACCGGCCTCGGCTTCGACCACGACGACCGTATCGACGATCATCAGGTGCTTAAATTCGGCATAGGCCTCACCAAAGAGGGTCATCTCCAGTCGGCCGGTGCGGTCATCGAGCGTGACGATGGCCATGGTTTCGCCACGTTGCGTTTGCCGGGTACGGACCCCCATCACCAAACCGGCAAAGGTCTTGATATTGCCGCGCCGCGACCGCTTCAGTTCTTCAACCGAGCCATCCAGATCGCCTAAGCGCATCGACACCACTTGCTGCACTTCGGCTTCAAATTCATCGATCGGATGGCCCGTCAGATATAGCCCCAAGGTCTCTTTTTCACCCGCCAAGCGCTCTTTTAGTGCGGCCTCCGGCACCTGGGCATAGAGCGCATAGACGTCAACTTCGACCTCGGCCTCAATCAGGCCGAACATATCTTCCATACGCGCTGCTGCGTTGGCGGCGGACTTCTCGGCGACCTTCACGGCATCGAGCATCGCGGCGAGCATAACATTGCGGTGCGGGCCGATGGTGTCCATCGCGCCGGCCCGAATCAGAGCGTCAATGGCGCGTTTATTGAGCTTCTTAGTGTCAACCCGGGCGCAAAAATCAAATAGGTTTTTGAAATCACCACCCTGCTCACGCGCGGCAACGATCGCTTCGACCGGACCTTCGCCGACCCCCTTGATGGCACCCAAGCCATAGATGATCTGATCTTGCGCATTAACGGTAAAGGCAAAGTCACCGGCGTTAACATCCGGTGGTAAGACATCGATCGCCAGTTGACGACACTCTTCAACGAAGATCACCACCTTGTCGGTGTTTTGCAGTTCAGACGACAGGGTCGCCGCCATAAAGGCGGCTGGATAATGGGTTTTCAGCCAGAGCGTCTGATAGGACACCAAGGCATAGGCGGCAGAGTGCGACTTGTTAAAGCCATAACCGGCAAATTTCTCCACCAGGTCAAAAATCTTAATAGCGAGGTGGCCATCGATACCGTTATTGATCGCGCCCTGTTCAAAGCTGTCGCGTTGTTTGGCCATCTCCTCTGGGTTTTTCTTGCCCATGGCGCGGCGCAACATATCGGCACCGCCCAGGGTATAGCCGGCTAGGACCTGGGCGATCTGCATCACCTGTTCCTGATAGAGAATAATGCCATAGGTCGGCGCTAGGATCGGTTTAAGCAGTTCGTGCTGGTACTGCACATCCGGATAAGACAACTCTTCGCGACCGTGTTTACGATTGATAAAGTTGTCGACCATGCCAGACTGCAGCGGACCCGGACGAAACAAGGCCACTAGGGCGATCATATCTTCCAGGCAGTCGGGCTTCAGCCGGGTGACCAGATCTTTCATGCCGCGTGACTCAAGTTGAAATACGGCCGTGGTGTGCGATTTCTGCAACAAGACAAAGGCCGCTTCATCGTTAAGCGGAATATCGGCTATATCGATCGCGGGCAAATTCAGCGCCAAACGGCGTGGATTGACGATTTTCAGCGCCCAATCGATGATGGTTAGCGTGCGCAACCCGAGAAAGTCAAACTTCACCAGACCGGCGTACTCGACATCGTTCTTATCGAACTGGGTCACCAGTCCGGTACCGTCTTCATCGCACAATAGTGGCGAAAAGTCGGTCAGTTTGGTTGGCGCGATCACCACACCACCGGCATGCTTGCCGGTTTGCCGGGTGATGCCCTCGAGTTTCAGCGCCATCTCCCAAATTTCCAAGCCCTCTTCATCGGACTCGAGGAACTCTTTTAGCTCGGCGACCTCGTCTCGGGCTCGACTCAACTTCATGCCCGGATCGGGCGGAATCAACTTGGACAGTCGATCGGCCAGACCAAAGGGCTTCCCCTGGACCCGCGCCACATCCCGCACCACCGCCTTGGCCGCCATGGTGCCGAAGGTGACAATCTGCGATACCGCCTGCCGGCCATAGGTATCGGCGACATATTGAATGACACGCTCGCGCCCATCCATACAGAAGTCGATATCAAAGTCGGGCATCGACACCCGCTCCGGGTTCAGGAAACGTTCGAACAGCAGATCGTATTCCAATGGATCCAGGTCGGTAATGTCGAGCACCCAGGCCACCAATGACCCCGCGCCCGATCCACGACCCGGTCCAACCGGGACGCCATTGTTTTTACCCCAGCGGATAAAGTCCATGACGATCAAGAAATAACCCGGAAAACCCATTTGGATGATGATATTGAGTTCGAACTCGAGCCGATCGTAATAGTCTTGCCGGCGTTCTTGAAAATCGAGCTGATCGGGTTTAAGCACCACGGCTAAGCGTTTTTCTAGACCACCGGCGGACAACTCGCGGAAGTATTCATCCATGGTCTTACCGGCGGGTACCGGGTAATCGGGCAGATAATATTTGCCCAGTTCGATCTGCGCCGAACAGCGCTGCGCGACCAGCAGACTGTTGTCGAGAGCCTCGGGTATATCGACAAACAACGCCGTCATCTCGTCTGCAGATTTTAGATACTGCTCTTCAGAATAGTGCTTATTGCGTTTCGGGTCGTCCAGCGTCACCCCTTCGTTAATGCACACCCTGGTTTCATGGGCTTCAAAGTCATCACGCGCAATAAACATCACCGCATTGGTAGCGACCACGGGTATGCCATGCTTGCGAGCCAGTAACAAACTGCCCTGCACCAACGCCTCGTCTTGGTCGCGCCGAGTGCGCTGCAATTCCAAATAATAACGGTCGCCAAAGCTTGCCTGCCAACGCTGGGCGCAACTTTCCGCCTGCTCGGCCTTACCGCGCAGCAGTGCCTGACCGACGTCACCGTTACGGGCGCCCGACAACAGTATTAGTCCGGCCTGTTTAGCGTGTAGCCAATCAGCCTTGACCTGAGGCCGGCCTTTGCGTTGATTGGATTGATAGCCGTCAGACATCAGTTCGGTAAGATTGCGGTAACCCTGGTTGGTGCAGGCCAATACCGTCATTAAGAACGGATCGGCGTCGTCTTGCTCATTCTCAATCCACAGATCGGCACCGAGAATCGGTTTAATACCGGCTGCTAAGGCCTGATTGTAAAATTTAATCAGACCGAAGAAGTTGCTGATATCGGTGATGGCCACAGCCGGCATCTGACTCTCACCAATTTTTTCAATCAGCTTCTTAATCCGGACGATGCCATCGCTGAGAGAATATTCGGTGTGAACGCGTAGGTGAACAAAATTTGCCATGATGGGGTCTACTGTCTCATTGGTTGGCGATGCAGGCTTTCACCGGCGCAAAACTGCGCCGATGTTCTGCCAGCACGCCGAATGTTAACAAAGCGGCCAGGTGTTGTTTAGTGCCATAGCCCTTGTGTCGATCAAATCCGTATTCTGGGTGACGCCGATGCAGAGCATGCATTTCACTGTCTCGTTGCACCTTGGCGACGATCGATGCTGCGGCAATGGCGGCAATTTTGCCATCGCCCTTGATCACGGCCTCGGCCGGGCACGGCAAGCCCGGGGGCACTCTATTGCCATCAATCTGGCAAAAAACCGGCTGCAGAGCCAAGCCCTCAACGGCTCGGCGCATGGCCAACAGAGTAGCCTGCAATATATTCAAGGCATCGATTTCTGCCACACTGGCGCGGGCGAGGCAAACGGCTAGGGCCTTTTCATGGATTTCCACGGCTAAGGCGGCACGGCGTTTTTCGGATAATTTTTTCGAGTCTTGCAGGCCGATTATCGGTCGCTTAGGGTCTAAAATGACCGCTGCTACAACCACATCGCCAAGCAAGGGGCCGCGGCCCACCTCATCGACGCCGGCCACTAGCCCGACCCCAAGGGCCCAATCTAAGCCAGCCTGGATCATCGACCGACCAGCGTCAAGACCGCTTGGGCGGCCTGCTGATCGGCATTGCAGGCCAGTTTGCGATGCCACTCGCTAGCCTGGGCGACAAATTCATGGCGGTAGTTTTCGTCTCTTAGGGCCCGTATCAGGTCCTCTGCTAAGCGCTCGGGCGTCGCCGCTGCCTGCAAGCGCTCTGGCACCCAGTTCCGCTCGGCCAATATATTGGGTAAGGCGACCCAACGGCCCGTCGCCAAACGGGAGATAATAAAATAGCTTAGGGCACTGAGCCTGTATGCGACCACCATGGGCTTCTTCCACAGCATGGCCTGTAGGGTTGCGGTACCGGAAGCAACCAATACCGCATCACTGGCCGCTAGGGCGTCATCCGCACGCTGATCAAGCACGGTGATATTCAAATCCGGCGCCTGCTGCGCGATGATCGCGGCAATCTGGTGCGCTCGATGGGTATTGGCCGCCGGGATGACAATTTGGATCGGCCCGATTTGCCGCTGTACCCGCGCCAAGGTAGCCAAAAAGAGTGCGGTAAGGGTTTGGACTTCGCTACCGCGTGAGCCGGGCAACATAGCCACCACCGGAATCCCTGCCGTCAAACCCATTTCTTGGCGCAGAATCTCGGGGGAATGGGTCATCGGCAGGCGATCGGCCAGGGTATGGCCGACAAAGGTGACGGGGATCTGCTCGCGCTGATAGAAGGTCGCTTCGAACGGCAATAGGGTCAACATATGATCGACGGCGCGGCGAATTTTTTTAATCCGACCTTTGCGCCATGCCCAAACGGACGGCGAAACATAGTGCACTGTCTTGATACCGGCTGTGCGTAAACTGATTTCTAAGCCAAGATTGAAGTCCGGGGCATCGATACCGATAAACACATCGGGTTGCCAATCCAGGCAGAACTGGGTGAGTGCGCGCCGGATACCCAAGAGTTCGGGCAGACGCCCGAGCACCTCGGTTAAACCCATCACCGACAACCGCTCCATCGGCACACGAGAGATCAGGCCGGCGGCGATCATATGGTCGCCACCGATGCCAGCAAATTCAATATCCGGTTGTTGAGCCCGCAACGCCTGCATCAATCCGGCGCCGAGCAAATCGCCACTGGCCTCACCAGCCACTAGAGCAACACGCAGCGGCGCGACCATCAGCGGCTAATGCCGCGGCGGGAATTGCGGATACTATCGATAAACACCTGGACCTCCGCGCCAATCGGATTCAGCTCAGATAATTCTGTGAGCGCATCCTGAATGGTCTTACCCTCTCGGTAAACGACCTTGTAGGCGTGTCGCAAAGCACGCAACGCTTCCTTAGAATAGCCGCGCCGCTTGAGTCCTTCAAAGTTCATGCCATGGGGCGCTGCCGGATAGCCTTGCACAGTGACAAAGGCGGGAATATCTTTTAACACGGTTGAACCGGCCCCCACGAAGGCGTGCTGACCGATCTGACAAAATTGATGCACCGCGGTATTGCCACCCAAGATGGCATGATCCCCGACTTCACAGTGACCGGCTACCTGAGCACCATTGGCTAATATGACATGGTCGCCGATGACACAGTCATGTGCGACGTGGGTATAGGCCATAAACAGACCGTGACTGCCAATCCGAGTTTCTCCGGCACCCTGAATGGTACCGCGCTGTAGGGTGGTGAATTCGCGGATGGTGTTGAAATCGCCGATGACCAGCCGCGTCGGCTCGCCCTGATATTTCATATCCTGGCATTCTTCGCCAACACTGGCAAACTGGAAAATACGGTTACCTTGGCCGATAACGGTCGGACCGTTGATCACCGCGTGAGGGCCAACCCAGGTATCCGGGCCAATCTCGACATCGGCACCGATCACCGAATAGGGCCCGATACTGACATTGGCGGCGATCTTGGCGCTTGGGTCGATTATCGCAGTTGGATGAATCATCAGGCTTGTCGTTCTGCGCAGAGAATATCAGCACTGGCGGCGAGTTGACCGTCGACAAAGGCTTTCCCGGCGACCTTGTACATGCCACGTCGCTCGGCAACAAACTCAATCACCAGTTCCAACTGGTCACCAGGCACCACCTGACGTTTGAATTTGACGTTATCCAAGCCGGCAAACAGGTAAAGGTAGCCATCCGCAGGGCGATGACCGGTGGTCAAAAACCCATAGATCGCGGTCAACTGAGCCAGCGCCTCGCAAATCAAGACGCCCGGAAAGATCGCCTTGTCCGGGAAATGGCCCTGGAACAACGCCTCATTGGCCGAGACGTTTTTAAAGCCGCGGATGCTAACGCCCGGTTCGTAGGCGGTTACCCGATCGACCAGCAGAAAGGGATAACGATGGGGCAACAAGGCCTTAATCTGTTCGATGCCCATGGGCATCTCAATGTTGGACTCTAAGGGTGTTGTTACTGCGCTCGTCATTCCGGTTCCTTAATAAGTTTTTCCAGCGCGTCAAGCCGCGCCATAGTAGTTTCCAACTGACGCACCCGCGCCACCATCTTACGCCAATCCTTACTGGCCTGAGCCGGCAAGCCGGAAGAGAATAGGCCGCCTTCAGTAGTACCCTTAGTCACCATGGCCTGACCGGTGAAATGACTATTATCGGCAACCTCGATATGGCCGGTAAAGCCGGACTGGCCGCCGGCGGAACAGCCGGCACCAATACGCGTGCTACCGGCTATGCCAACCTGCCCCGCCAGGGCGGTTCGAGCGCCAATGTGAACATTATGAGCAATATGCACCAGATTATCGATAATCACATCCGATTCAATTCGAGTGTCTTCGATTGCACCCCGATCGATAGTGCAATTCGCGCCAATTTCGACCCGATCGCCAATCACCACCCGGCCAAGCTGAGCGATCGCTTGCCAACCGGTAGCGGTGGGCGCATAACCAAACCCATTCGAACCGATCACGGTGCCGCTTTGAACCAGACAGTGCTCGCCCAGAGTACAGTGATGCGCCACCGTGACCCGAGCCTGGAGGCGGGTTTGAGCGCCGATTTGGGCGAAGTCGTCGATCACACAGTGTGCACCAATTACCGCACCCTGGCCAACCTCAACCCCCTTGCCCAGCACCGCGAAGGCACCGATGGTGACGCCTTGCGCCAGCCTTACACTCGGATCGATCTGTGCGCTGTCGGCATGGCTGCCATCGGCGCTTGGGCCAGTGTCAAATAAATGCGATAGTCGAGCATAGGCCAAATAGGGATCGTCTACCACCAACGCGACGCAGTTCGCCGGGCAGGCGGCTTGATCCGCTGCTTTAATCAGCACCACCGAAGCCTGCGTATCGGCCAACTGGCGGCGATATTTGGGCGACGCCAAAAAGCTCAGCTGGCCGACTTGAGCTTTATCGAGTGCGGCTAAGGCGGACACCGTCACCGATTTTTCTGTGTCGGTCAGTGGGGTCAGCGGCTGCACTAGAGCCAGCAGATCAGTTACCGTTAGCATCACTCAACTCCTGCGCCTTAGTTGGCGGATTGTTCGGCCGATCCGGCCTTGCGCTGCGCGTAGGCACTGTTGAATTGCGCTAACATTGCATCGGTAATATCGGGCGTACCATTAACCCAGAGTACCGCCTGAGAATCGACCACTAGGCTGAAGCCCTGCTCGATAACATAGGCGTTCATCAACTCGCGAATCAATGGTTGATATTGTTTAATGAAGCTGGCGCGACTCTGCTGCTGAGCCTGTTGCATCTGAGCGGTGATCTGCGCCTGCTCCTGGGTTAAGCCCTGTAACTCCTGCTCAAAGGCGCTAATTTCCTCTGCTGTCAGTATATCGCCATCGGTCAACAGGCGGCTTTCGCGCGTCTCGATACCCAATTGGATATCCTGAAGTCGACTCTGAGCGCCGGCCAGATCGGTGCGTAATGTTAGGGTAGCCGCTTCCGCCGCGCTGCTATTAAACAACACTGCCTGGTAATTCATAATCGCGACCATGGTTTCGGCACGGGCAACTGGGCTGGCTAAGACCCAGATCAGACTCAAGCCGGCCAATATTTTCTTGCTGTTTGCCACTGTAAAGTACTCCTCTAATGGTGGTTTGGGCTCAATACGAAATACCGATATTGAAGGAAAAATTCGTTGTGTAGTCGCTCACTTGCGCATTCAACGGCCAAGCATAGCTAAAGCTTAGTGGTGCAATTGGGGTAATCCAGGTCAGATCCACACCCGCTGAATAACGGATTTCAGCTAAATCGACGCCATTACTGCAGCTGCTATTGTCGGCGTGACACTGGTCGGTATACACATTGCCGGCATCGACAAACAGCGCGGTGCGGAAGGCGCGTTGATCGGTGGCGAAGGGCGTCGGAAAGAGTAACTCGGCGCCGTATTCCAGTTTAATATTGCCGCCGACGGGGCTGTTGGACTGACCGGTACCGGTCGGGCCGAGCGAGCCAGAGCGATATCCACGCACCGAGCGCGCACCACCGGAATAGAAGTTTTTGTAAAACGGAAACAGCTGGCTATCGCCATAGCCTTGGCCATAGCCGAGGTCGGTATGCACCCGAAGGGCCAGATTCTCGGCAAAATTGGTGAAGTGTTGCGCCGCGAGGCTGATACGGTAGTAACGTAAGTTGCCGGGTGGCATGGTGATTTCCAAATTACTCCGCACACTGGCGCCGTCGTCGGCTTTGAGCGTGCCGTTGAGGGTACTGTAGGACCAGCCGACACGACCGGTGATAATGTCGTAGTCGTTGCGATAGTCCGGGGCAAAATCGGTCATCTCCAACGGCGCGTTAGCGGTATTAATAAAGAGCTCGTCTCGACTGATGCCGAGGCCATAATTGAGCCGTTGATTCTCTGACAGGGGATAACCCAAATTTAACCGACCGCCGACCGTATTGGTGGCGTAGGTGCTAAAGGTGGTCTGATTGTAATCGGATTTCTTATAGTAGAGATCGGCCCCCAAGCTCACGCCGTCGAGCGTAAAGAACGGGTTTTCAGCCGATACTTGGTAGTTCTGGGTGGTTTCATTGACGTTGACCGAGGCTGAGAAATCAACACCGCGGCCAAAAAAGTTGGTTTGCTTAACCGACAGTTCACCGAAAAAGCCCGAGCCATCGGCATAGCCGCCCGAGATACTGAGTTGTGAGTCCTTCGCTTCGACGACCGAAACCACCAAATCGACCAAATCATTACGACCCGCAATGGGTTGAGTCTTAATGCTAACCTGGCTGAAATAGCCTAGACGATCCAAGCGTGATTTGGATGTACGGATGTTTTTATTGACCACTAAGGCCCGTTCCAATTGCCGCAGTTCGCGTCGAATGACTTCATCGTTAGTAGCGCTGTTACCCTGAATAATGATGCGATTGACATATACTGGGCTGCCCAACTGGACCTGGTAGGTGACCGTAACGGTCTGGCTGGGCGCATCGGTTTGGTGCACGTCGCGCACCTGGGCGAAGGCGTAGCCATATTCGCCGAGCAGGTCGGTGATGTCGCGGATATCGGTGGCCACATCGGTGCGCGAGTAAATTTGCCCCGGCTTAACACGCACCAGAGCTTGAATCTCGGCTGTCAGGTGTTTCAGATCCCCCGTCAGCTCGACCTCGGCTACGCTGTAGGCTTGCCCTTCGCTGATATTGAGGGCGATACTGATCGCGGCTTTATTCTCAGAGATCGACACCTGTTGGCTATCGACGGCGAAATCGAGATAGCCTAAATCGAAATAAAAATCCTCTAGGCGCTGGATGTCCCCGGTCAGGGCGGCCTTAGCGAATTGGTTGCGTTTGGTCATCCACTGCCAAATATGGGGTGATCCGGTGCGCTGCATCTGGATGATGGCAAGCAGTTCGGCATCGCTAAAAACGCTGTTACCGACCATCTGCAGTTGCTCAATTCGAGCAACAGGGCCCTCGCTGATCTGCATCTTAACGTTAACGCGATTACGAGTTAGTGGGATGACTTCAGTGTCGACGCGGGCATTGTAACGGCCTTGAGCGCCGTACTGTTTTTCCAGCTCTAGATCGATATTTTCCAGCAACGAACGACTGAAAATTTCACCCGTGGCCAGGCCGACATCGGCAAACACGGCCTCCAGAGTGGTGGTCGGAACACTGGAGTTGCCATCGAATTCGATGGTTTCGATGGCCGGTCGCTCGACTACATCGATCACTAGGCGACCGCCGTCGCGACTGATATCGACCGAGTGAAAAAAACCGGTCTGGTAAATTTCATGCAACCAGCGGCTAGCATCCTGATCATCCGCCAAGGTGCCTTCGCGCACTGACAGCTGGGCCAGGACACTGCCCAATGACACCCGCTGCAGGCCTTGTACGACTATTCTATCGACATTAAAGGTGGCGCCCTGCGCTACCGATACCATCAACGTAAAACATGCCACTAGTGCAGTCTTGAACATTAGTCCCAACGTCTTTACCTTTATCCTGTGGCGACCGAAAATCTTGGTCTGATTTAAATTTATAGGGCGGCATTCTGAAGCCTCACCCGAGCGCGGCAAACTGTCTTTACATTAAGCGGCCAATATCGTTGTAGAAGGTCAATAGCATCAGACTCATGATAAAGACCATACCGACTTGCGTACCAATTATTTGTGCTCGGTCGGACAAGGCTTTGCCCCTGAGCCACTCAATCGAGTGAATCACCACATGACCGCCATCCAACACCGGAATGGGCAGCAAGTTAACAATCGCCAGGCTGATGCTGATCAGGGCTAAAAAACCAATGAAGGATTCAAATCCCGTGCCCACTGACAGGCCCGCCATCTTAGCCATCGAAATGGGACCGCCAATCTGCTTCAAGGACACCTTACCGGTCGCCATCTTCCACAACATATTGTAACTCAGGACACTCATTTGCACCGTGTCGGTTAAGCCGCGCCATGCCGCCTGCCAGGGCCACAAACGAACGGTGGTCAGCTGTTGCTCCGACCAAGCCAGCGGCGCACTGCCCGTGCCAACATAGCCGATGGTGCGCTCCTCTTGCATCTTACTGCCTGGCACCAGGGTCAGCTCCAGCCTCTGCTCGGCGCGTTCGATACTAAGGGTCAACACCTGGCCGGGGCTGCTCTGAACCCGGTCAACCCACTCCGACCAGGTCGCTAGGGCGCTGCCGTTAATAGCCAGCACGCGATCACCTACCGCCAAACCGCTTTGTTCGGCCGGCCCACCCGCTTCAAGCCAGCCGATAAGCGCGGGGTGGATCGGCATTTCTGGGCTCAGACCTAGGTTGTGTAAGGGATCCGGAGAGTCCTGCTCGGCCAGCCAGTTTTCAATCGGCAGCTGAACACTTTTTTTGCTTTGCTGGCGGATTAGGCTGATATCGATTAGGCCACTCTCGCCAACACGTGAGGCCAGGGCCAGACTTAGGTCGGTGAAGGAGTCGACGCTGCGACCATCAATGGCCACGATTCGGTCGCCACGTGTCATATCGGCCTGCTGCGCTGGCGAATCGTCTCTGGGATGGTCAATCAGAGGCACCAGATCCTGGACGCCAATACTGTACATCAGGGCAAAGGCCACGATAGCAAAGAGGAAATTGGTGATCGGTCCGGCCAAGGCGATGGCGATCTTTTGTGGCGCGGTCTTCGAGTTAAAGGTTTGCCCAAGTAGCTCTGTTGGCACCGGCCCTTCTCGCTCGTCGAGCATCTTGACATAGCCCCCCAGGGGAATCCAGGCGACCACAAATTCGGTCCCAGAACGATCGGTTCGGCGCCAAATTGGCCGACCAAAGCCCACCGAAAAACGCTCCACCTTGACGCCGAAGCGCCGCGCCATCCAAAAATGGCCATATTCGTGCACCGTCACCAGGATGCCCAGTGCCAGCAGCATGCCAAAAACGGAGTTAAGCAATAGCATCATCGTAGCGCCTTAATTTGTTCGGCGGCCTGGGCGCGAGCAGCGCGGTCGACCTCCAGCAGTTGATCAATCGACTCCACTGGGCTGCGGCCCAAGCGGGTCATGACTTGCTCGTTTATTCGGGGGATATCCATAAAACCAATGTCGCCCTCGAGGAAGGCCGCAACCGACATCTCATTGGCGGCATTGAGCACGGCGGGCACAGTGCCACCTTCGGCCATGGCCTCCTCGGCCAAGCGCAGGCACGGAAAGCGGACCCGATCGGGTTGATCAAACTGCAATTGCAACAGCTGAGAAAATTCCAAGGGTGCGCTGCCACTGACGATTCGATCCGGATAGGCTAGGCCATAGGAAATGGGCGTGCGCATATCGGGCGAGCCCATCTGTGCTAAAACCGACCCGTCAATATAGCGCACCATACTGTGGATAACACTTTGTGGGTGCACCACTACTTCGATTTTTTCCGGTGGCACACTAAAGAGCCAGCAGGCTTCGATTAGCTCCAGACCCTTATTCATCAGCGAAGCCGAATCGACCGATATCTTTCGACCCATCGTCCATGTCGGGTGGGCAATGGCTTGCTCCGGCGTGGCGGTAAGCAACTGTTCCATGGGGGTCTGCCGAAAGGGCCCACCCGATGCCGTTAATAGGATCGAGTCCACGCCCGCCTGACTTTGATCGGCTGGCAGGCATTGGAAGATGGCATTGTGTTCACTGTCGATCGGCAGCAATAGCGCTTGGGATTTGGCCACCGCCTCCATCAACAGAGCACCGGCGACGACCATGCTCTCTTTATTGGCTAAGAGCAGCTTTTTACCGGCATGCGCCGCGGCAAGGGCGGACTTCAGACCGGCCGCGCCAACGATAGCGGCCATAACGGTATCCACTTGCGCCGCGCTGGCGACATCGGCCAAGGCCTGCTCACCGATCAGGATGTCGCAGTTCCGGTTCGGTAACAGCTCAAGCAGTTGCCGATACCGCGTGTCATTGGGCACCACGGCAAACTGAGGTTTAAAGCGAATGATGTCTAGAGCTAATTGCGCCATATTGGCGTGCCCGCTGAGGGCGAAGACAGTAAAACGGTCTGGATGCTGGCCGATAACATTGAGCGTGCTTTGACCGATCGAACCGGTGGCGCCTAGAACGGTGACGCGTTGTCGTGTCGTCATCATTAAACCACCGCTAACACGTACCATAACAGGACAAACATCGGCGTCGCAGCACAGAGGCTATCGATGCGATCCAAAATCCCACCATGACCGGGCAGCAGGGACGAACTGTCCTTAATACCTCGATTGCGCTTTAACAGGGATTCAAACAGATCGCCGACCACCGAAATGGCAATAACTGCGGCCGACAATAGCATCAACCAGAGCCAGTCCTGGACGCTGTAATCCGGCAAGTAGAGGCCAGCTATTAGCACCGAGACGAGGATAGATGTCGCCATGCCGCCATAAACCCCGGCCCAAGTCTTACCCGGACTTACGGCAGGTGCCAGCTTCCGGTTGCCAAAGGCGCGACCCGCAAAATAGGCTCCTATATCAGCACCCCAGACGAGCAACATCAACCAAGTCAGTAATAACGCCGAATCTGGTTGGCTTTTTAGCCAGACCAGGCCCATCCAGAGGGCAACCAGCACGGGCACCATGATCGCCAGCTTTATCGGGCCAGAGCGCAACCAGCCGGTTACGCGCGGATAGAGATATACACTTACCCCGGCTAGCAACCAAAATACCAGCGCAGAAAGCACCAACAGGGCCCAAATCAGGGAGTCCACGGTAATCCAGTGATGAATTACCCCTAGCACCACCGCAGTGATCGTAGCCAAAACGATGCGCGCACGCGGCGCTGAAAAACCGGCAAGATTGGCCCATTCCCAGGCGCCTAAGACGACGATCGACCCGGCAAAAACGCTAAAGCCAATACTCGGTAGCAAATAGATGCCGGCCAACATCAGGGGGGCCAGCACTAGGGCCGTTACAAATCGCTGCAATAACATGAACTTACTTCTCTTGTTCTAGTTGTTCGTCGGTACGACCAAAACGCCGAGTCCGACCTAAAAAGGAGTCAAAGGCCTTTAACAGCGATTCACTGCTAAAATCTGGCCAATATTCATCGGTAAAATAGAATTCGGTATAGGCCATTTGCCAGAGTAGAAAATTCGATATTCGTTGCTCCCCGGCGGTGCGAATACACAGATCCGGCGGGGGCAGATCACCGAGCATGACCTGCTCACCAATCAACGCTTCGGTGATGGCCGCAGGTTCTAATTCGCCAACCTTGACCCGCTGAGCAAGCTTAATAACGGCTTGGGTAATATCCCAATGACCACCATAGTTGGCAGCAATCGCCAGAGTCATGCCGGTATTTTGGGCCGTGTCGAACTCGGCTTTGGCAACAGCCCGCTGAATCGAAGGGCTGAACGCCGTGATATCGCCAATCACCCTAAGCCGGACATTATTGCTGACCAGCTTTTTAACTTCTCGATTCAGGGCAAGCAAAAAGAGATCCATCAATGCGCTGACTTCATCCTTGGGTCGACGCCAGTTTTCAGAACTGAAGGCATAGAGGGTTAGTACCTCGACCCCGGCACGCGCACAGGTTTCGACGGTCGTGCGCACCGCACGGGCGCCAGCCTTATGGCCAGCAATACCGCCTAGCAAGCGTTTTTTTGCCCATCTATTGTTACCATCCATGATCACCGCAACATGGCGGGGTACGACTTTCACTGTCGACTCTAGGGGCTGACCCTTGTTAGATTTATTTAGCATCCCTTCCTAGCTTAATTCTGTTACCGGTGAAACACAGACAATCCCAAACCACAAAAGGCAACATGAATCCATGTTGCCTCGGCAGGATACCTAACCCATCAAACCTTCATTAACTCGGCATCTTTTTCGGCCAGATCACGTTCAATCTCGGCAATGGCCGCATCGGTCAGCTTTTGAATATCTTCCTCGGCGCGCTTACCCTCATCTTCTGAGAGTTCCTTTTCCTTAACCAGGTCCTTGATCGAGGCATTGGCATCGCGACGGCCGTTACGCACCGACACACGGGCCTTTTCGGCCTCATTGCGGGCGACCTTAATCATGTCTTTTCGGGTCTGCTCGGTCAACATCGGCATCGCGATGCGAATATTACTGCCGGAAGTTGACGGATTCAAACCCAAATCACTCTTCATAATGGCGCGCTCAACCTGCGGCACCATATTTTTTTCCCACGGCACAATCGCGAGGGTACGACCGTCCTCAATCAAAATATTGGCCACCTGCTTGATTGGGGTCATGTTGCCATAATAATCGACCATGACACCATCCAAGATAGCCGGATTGGCGCGACCGGTACGAATCTTATTGAAGGCATCGCCCAGCGCTAACAGCGCTTTGCGGTTGTGACTGTCGGTTTCCTGCTTAATTTCTTCAATCATCTGTTGAATTCCTTTACCTATTCACAGTCTGGCCGACGCTGCCGGCGGGCATATGCCCTGCCTTACCGCGCTATGCAGCCGCTCCCCTGGGAGCGGCAGGACTGGCCGGTTGTCGACTCGCTTAAAACCAATGAGAAATTTCGATTCTTTATTATACACACCCTGTACAGGCATTTCTTTGAATTCGTCCACTCATTTTGAGCAAACAATCGCCGTACCAAAAAACCAACTGCAGAAATAGGACACATAAAAAAAGGCAGCGCAGCTGCCTTTTCTGGATTTAGATTGCTTTAGCCGCCTTTGACGGCTGCTGCGACTTCTGCGGCGAAATCGACAACTTCTTTTTCGATCCCTTCACCCACTTCAAAACGGGTAAAGCTCACGATCTCGGCTTCGGCTTTCTTAGCCAAGGCACCGATCTTGATGTCCGGGTCCTTGATGAAAGGCTGCTCACTGAGAGATATCTCCGCAACAAACTTCTTCAGGCGGCCGACCATCATTTTTTCAATGATCTCTGCTGGCTTGCCAGATTCTTCAGACTGGGCCCGAACAACCTCTTCTTCGCGCGCCAAAACATCGGCTGGAACGTCATTCACATTGACGTACTGAGGATTGATGGCGGCGACATGCATAGCAATGTCTTTCGCCAGGTCCGGCGTACCGCCAGTCAATTCAACAGCTGCGGCTATACGGCCACCGTGCACATAGGCCTCGACGGTCTTACCCGCACCACCGATAAACACAGCGCGACGCACGCTGATGTTCTCACCGATCTTCTGAACCAGCGCGGCACGCTCGTCTTCAAGACCATCTGCCATGAAGGCGGCAACATCGGAGCTGCCCTTGGCAAAAGCGACATCAGCCACCTTGTGGGCAAAGTTTAAAAAGTTGTCATCTCGCGCAACAAAGTCGGTTTCGCTGTTAATTTCCAGCAGCATTACCAACGAATTGTCAGCAGAGGTCCGAGTAACCAGGATACCCTCAGCCGCGATACGGCCGGATTTCTTAGCGGCTTTCAGGCCCGATGACTTGCGCAGATTATCAATGGCGAGTTCGATATCACCCTCAGACTCGACGAGTGCTTTCTTGCACTCCATCATGCCTAGGCCAGTTCGATCTCGAAGTTCTTTCACCAGGCTCGCAGTAATTGCCATGATTTTGGTCCTCAATTCAATTTAGTATTACGCATATTCAACCGGATATAGGGTTCCGGAAGAGGAAAAAGGGGCCGCAGCCCCTTCAAGCTAAGAGAATCAAGCTTATTCAGCTGACTCTTCTTTGGCTACAACCACGTCAGCTGCTTCTGCAGCATCGGCCATTTCCACGAACTCATCAACGTCACCGCCACGGGCTTCCAAGATGGAATCGGCGATTGCACGGGCATAGATCTCAATGGCGCGAATCGCATCATCGTTACCCGGAATGACATAATCGACACCGTCTGGGTTCGAGTTGGAGTCAACGATACCAATAACTGGGATGCCCAGTTTGTTGGCTTCGAGGATTGCAATACGCTCGTGGTCCACGTCGACAACAAAAAGAGCATCCGGCAAGCCGCCCATGTCCTTGATACCACCGATTGAACGCTCCAGCTTCGCTACTTCGCGAGTCGCCATCAGACGCTCTTTCTTAGTCAGCTGCTCGAAGGTGCCATCGGCCTGTTGCACAGTCAACTCACGCAGACGTTTGATCGATTGACGAATGGTCTTGTAGTTGGTCAGCATACCGCCTAACCAACGGTGCGCCACGTACGGCATATCCGAACGAGTCGCTTCTTCAACCATGATGGCACTGGCTGAACGCTTGGTACCGACGAACAGAACCTTGTTCTTTTTGCTGGCAAGGTTGCCAACGAAGGCCAAAGCTTCATTTAACGCTGGAACAGTGTGCTCCAAGTTGATGATGTGAATCTTGTTTCGGGCGCCAAACAAATACTTACCCATTTTCGGGTTCCAGTAACGGGTCTGGTGGCCAAAGTGAACACCTGCTTTAAGCAGTTCACGCATTGATACAGTAATCATAAATACCTCATTATTCGGGTTAGGCCTCCGCACTCCCCATGATCCAACCCCTTTCGGGCACCCAGAATCACGTGACGGTGTGCGTGAGAATTTAGGAAACACTTCAATTAGTTGAAGCGGCGCGCTTTATACCAAATTCAGCGATTTAAGACAAGAAAAATATCCCGGTCCCAGTCCGTGGGGCGTCCCTCAACACCTCGGAACCGGCCCCGAAAAGCGGGCCTAAGAGCCGGTCATGGCAGTCGCGGCGTATTTTTAGCATCTTTTATATGGCTCTAGCGGGTGCCCTACTATTTGCGGGGCTGCAACTGGCTAACAAAACCGTTAGAATCGCCTACTACCTAGTAACCGAATTGGAACAAGCATGGCTGTAACCATAAAAAGCCCTGAAGAAATCGCTAAAATGCGTGTCGCCGGCCGCCTCGCGGCTGAGGTGTTGGAAATGCTCGAATCCCATGTTGTGGTCGGCGTGAGCACCGCAGAGCTCGATAGGATCTGCCATAACTACATCATTGATGTCCAGGAAGGCATACCGGCGCCGCTCAACTATGGCAACCCGCCCTTTCCGAAGTCGATCTGTACGTCGGTAAACCAGGTCATTTGCCATGGTATTCCGAGCGAGGATAAGATCCTCAAGAAGGGCGATGTGGTCAATGTCGACATCACGGTCATTAAAGACGGCTACCACGGCGACACCAGTAAGATGTTTTACGTCGGCGAAGTCGCGACTCATATCGATCGTCTGTGCAAGGTAACCCAGGAATGTCTTTATAAGGCGATTGCACTGGTCAAGCCGGGCGCGACCCTTGGAGACATAGGCCACGTGATTCAGCAACACGCCGAGGCCAACCATTACTCTGTGGTACGGGAGTTCTGCGGCCATGGTATCGGCGCGGTATTTCACGAAGAGCCGCAGGTATTGCACTATGGCCGGCCCGGAGTGGGCATGGCGCTGAAGGAAGGCATGATCTTTACGATCGAGCCGATGATCAATCAGGGTAAGGCGCAGTGCAAAATACTCAGCGACCAATGGACCGTGGTCACCAAGGATCGCAAGGCCTCCGCTCAGTGGGAGCATACCTTGTTGGTCACGGCTACTGGCGTGGAGGTTTTAACAGCCCGCACCGAAGAGTCATTCTAGCGGGTCTAAAGTTATTTCATCCTTACGTTCTCAAAGGACCAAGTAGTGGATCTCGACCGTTACGCAGACAGCAGTCTGTTTGATAAAGAAGCCGTCACCGAGCAGTTACAACTGGAAACCCCTATTGTGGTGCTCAAAGACGCTTTGCGCAGGCTCAATGAGACCTTGCATCATCGTTTTATTCAGGGCGACCCGATCCGCGGCTTGGTTTTTGGCCGAGCCGCGGCCATGGACGAGCTGTTGCGCAGCACTTGGCGACTGTTCACCTGGACTGAGCCTGAGTCTATAGCCCTAATAGCGGTCGGCGGTTATGGCCGCGGCGAGCTGCTGCCGCACTCCGATATCGATCTACTGATCCTGTTCGATAATGAAACCCTGATTGACCGAAACGTCGAATCTCTACAGCAATTTCTGACCCTCTTGTGGGACATCAAGCTGGAAGTCGGCCACAGCGTGCGCACCATTGACACCTGCGTTGTCGAGGCCCGCAATGACGTGACCGTGACCACTAATCTCATGGAGTCGCGCACCCTGGTCGGTGACGACAATCTCAGAGAACGAGTGTCCGATTCAGTCGGCCCCGACAAAATCTGGCCTAGCCGCGATTTCTACAAGGCCAAAATGAATGAACAGGCCAATCGGTACCAAAAATTCAATGAAACCGAATATAACCTAGAACCCAATGTCAAAGGGGGCCCGGGTGCGTTGCGGGACATCCAAAATATCGGTTGGGTTGCTAAGCGACACTTTGGCGACTCGTCTCTGGCTGACTTGGTCGAACGGGGTTTCCTCACCGATGCCGAGCATCGCACTCTGAAAGAAGGCCAGGACTTCCTCTGGCGGGTGCGTTATGCACTGCATATGATCTCAGAGCGCGAAGAGGATCGATTGCTGTTCAACCTGCAGGAAAAGGTGGCTGAGATGTTCGGCTACAGTGACCGAGAAGGCCAAATAGCGGTAGAGCATCTAATGCAAGACTACTTCCGGCAAGTGTTCCGCCTGCGCACTCTCAATATTATGCTCTTACAGCACTTCGATGAAGAGATATTGGGTGATAGCACATCGGAACAGGTCACCGAGCTAAATGCCCGGTTTCAAATCCGCAACCACTATCTTGAGGTCGTGCACGACAAGGTCTTTACCCGCACACCGTCGGCCTTGTTGGAAATTTTCGTCTTATGCGCTCAAGAAGAGGGCATCAAGGGGATTCGTGCCAGCACCCTGAGACTGCTGTTCGCCAGCCGGAAAGCGATCGACGGCGCCTTTCGTCAGGATCTGCGCAATATCACCTTTTTCATGGAATTGTTACGCAGCCCTAAAGGTGTCTACCATGGGCTGATGCGGATGAATCAATATGGCATATTGGGCCTCTATCTGCCGGAGTTCGGCAAAATAGTCGGGCAGATGCAGTTCGATCTGTTCCATGTCTACACTGTCGATGCCCATACCTTGTTAACCATCCGGAATTTGCGCACCTTTCGCCACGCCGCCAACAGCAAACGCTTCCCGATTGCCACCAAGATCATCCACAAACTGCCCAAGGTGGAGCTGGTCTACATCGCCGCGCTGTATCACGATATCGGCAAGGGTCGGCACACCGACCATTCGGTCGAAGGGGCCATGGATGTCAAGCGCTTTGCCGATCGCCATCGCCTGTCGCCTTGGGATACGGACCTGGTTGTTTGGCTGGTGCGCAATCATCTCCTGATGTCTATGACCGCGCAGCGCCAGGACATTTCCGACCCGGCGGTGATCAATCACTTCGCCCAACAGGTGGGTGGTCACGCGCGCCTAGATTATCTCTATGCCCTAACCGTCGCTGACATCTATGCGACCAATCCAAACCTTTGGAACAGCTGGCGGGCGTCACTGATGGAGCGCCTGTATCGGGAAACTCAAAACGCCTTAAATCGTGGTTTGGACAACCCGGCCGACAAGGCCGAACGGGTCAGCGAGACTAAGCAGGCCGCCCTGCTATTAATGACCGCAGAGGGCTTTGATCCGGATGCCAGCCTCGACCTCTGGGACGATCCTGGTGACGATTACTTTTTGCGTGAAAGCCCGGAAGATATAGCCTGGCATTTGCGTGCCATCGCCAACCACGGTCAAAATGTCCCCCTGGTCCTGATCAAAGAGACCGATGCCAAACAGTATATCGGTGGCACCCAGGTTTTTGTCTATGCCCGCGATCGAGCACATTTGTTTGCCGACATCGCCGCAACGCTGGACACCCTTAGTCTGGATATCCAAGATGCCCGTATTATGACCTCGTCGGCGTCCCTGTTCAGCTTGGATACCTTTATCGTTTTGGAGCAAGATGGCACCACAATCGGTGACAACAGTCAGCGTTTGGCCGAGATTCAACAACGGCTATTAGAGGCCATTGTGAATCCCGATGAAGCACCGACGCCGCAACGACGATTGTCACGGCAGCAAAAACATTTTCAAATTCCACCTGAAATTACCGTCAGCAATGACATGCTAAACCAGCGCACTGTCGTCGAATTGCTCGCCTCAGATCGACCCGGCTTACTGGCCGATATTGGTCGTTGCTTTCGACGACTCCAGCTGACCTTACAAAATGCCCGAATCGCCACCTTGGGCGAACATGTTGAAGACGTGTTTTTCCTGGTCGATGCCAACGGCGAACCACTGCACAGTTCCGCCGACGTGGAGCGGTTGCAATATGAATTGACCGAAACTATTTTGGAAGTAATGGACCGATGAATCCCAATTTACAACGTCTGCAACCCTATCCATTCGAAAAATTACGGGCCAAGATGGCCTCTGTCAAGGCGGCCGATATGACCCCCATTGCATGGTCCATCGGTGAGCCAAAGCACGCCCCGCCGGACTTTTTGCAGGAGCAGATTGTTGCCACCATTGCCGGCTATTCACGCTACCCGGCGACTGCCGGCTTGCCCGCCTTGCGCGAGGCGATCAGCCAATGGTTAATTCGGCGTTTTAAACTGCACAACAACAAGGGCTTTAGTGCCGACCGCCATGTTATCCCGGTGACCGGCACACGCGAGGCACTCTTTTCTGTGGTTCAGGCGCTCTACGATCCGACGGCAGAGGCCAATGAAGTTTGGATGCCCAACCCCTTTTATCAGATTTATGAAGGCGCGGCCTTGCTGGCCGGGGCGAAGGTGCACTACCTTAATTGCGTGGCCGAACACAATTATCAACCGGACTTCGCGGCGCTCAGCGACGACCAGTGGTCACGCTGCCAGCTGTTATTTATCTGCACACCGGGTAATCCAAGTGGCACCGTTCTGTCGTCCGAGCAATTGCAATTTTTAATTAACAAGTCGATCGAATTTAACTTCATCCTAATCAGTGATGAATGCTACAGCGAGCTCTATCGAGACGAGGCTCGGCCGCCGATTGGCTTACTGCAGGCCGCCGAACAGATGGGCCATAGCGACTTCGATAATTGCTTGGTGTTTCACAGCCTGAGTAAAAGGTCCAATTTGCCGGGCTTACGCAGCGGCTTTGTCGCCGGCGATGCCCATTTGATTCGGCATTTTTCCGCCTACCGAACCTACCATGGCTGTGCCATGCCGATACCCCATCAGCAGGTATCCATTGCCGCCTGGAACGATGAAAGCCATGTTCTGGAAAATCGTCGGTTGTACAATGAAAAATTCACTGCGGTGGTTGGCGAACTCAAGTCTTTCTTACCGCTGACCATCCCGGACGGCAGCTTTTATTTGTGGCCGAACCTGGCCGAAGACGACGAGGCGGTGGCACAACGCTGGCTCGAAAAGGCCAATATTCAGGTCTTACCCGGGCAGTACCTGTCGCGCGACAACGCCGGCATCAATCCGGGTTACGGCCATATTCGCATCGCCCTGGTGGCGACATTAGACGATTGTGTCGAGGCCGCGCAGCGTCTAAAGCGCATCTATTAACCAAACAGGGGCGCTCGCTTGATTAAAATTTATGGCATCAAAAACTGCGATACAGTCAAAAAAACATTGCACTGGTTTGCCGAGCAGAACGTGACCGTGGACTTTATCGATTTCAAAAAAGAACCGCCCACGGCCGAGTTGATCCAACAGTGGATCGCCCTATTGGGCTGGGAAAGTCTGATTAATAAGCGCGGCACCACCTGGCGCAAGTTGCCAGAAGCAACCAAAACCTCGGTTGACAGCACTAGCGCAGTGGCCCTAATTCAGCACCAACCAAGCCTGATTAAACGACCCCTGATCGAACTGCAGGGCCATCTTTGGATCGGTTTCGATCTAAGCCAATTTGCACACATTATTTCAAGAGAGAGTTAAGTTATGACCTATTTTTCTGTCGGTCTGGGCACCGCCACTCGTAACAGTGAATTAAAGATTATCGAAGCCTGGTATCCGCAACCCCTTATCGCGCCTTCCGATGACCTGATTAACCGCCTGCTCGCTGTGGTCAAGCATGAGGGTGGTAACACCGCCCATGTGCTCGAGCTGGAGCATTATGCGGCCTTATCGTCGGTCTTTGCAGACGCCGGCATGACACTTAATGTAAAACTACTGGCTGCCGCAGCCCACAGCAAACAGACGCTGGTGCTGACTCTGCTGGAAACCGATAGCGCTCCGGTATCCATCGCCGAAGCCTTTTTAAAGTTGCATCTGCTGTCTCATCGCCTCGTCAAACCGCAAAAAATCGTCCTCGCGGGCATCTTTGCCGTGTTACACAACATTGCCTGGACCAGCGAAGGACCGATCGATTTGCCCGAATTGCCAGAACGCCAAATTGCCGCCCGCCTAGCGGGCCGGATCTTGTCGGTGCAGTGCGTCGATAAGTTCCCCAAGATGGCCGATTATGTGGTGCCCACCGGCATCCGTATTGGCGACACGGCACGGGTGCGCCTTGGCGCCCATTTGGGTGAAGGTACCACCGTGATGCACGAAGGCTTTGTCAATTTCAATGCCGGCACCGTGGCCGTGTCGATGGTGGAAGGCCGTATCTCGGCTGGTGTTCTGGTCGGCAACGGTTCCGACGTCGGTGGCGGCGCCTCGATTATGGGCACCCTATCGGGCGGTGGCACCGAAGTGGTCTCGATGGGCGAAAATTGCCTCCTCGGGGCTAATTCCGGCACTGGCATTGCACTCGGGGATCGCTGCACCATTGAAGCCGGTCTCTATATTACCGCGGGAACCAAGGTGACCCTACTCGATAGCCACAAGGCGGCGATCAATACGGTCAAGGCGCGCGAGCTGTCCGGCATGTCCGATCTGCTGTTTTGGCGCAATGCCCTGACCGGACGAGTCGAATGCTTGACCAATAAGTCTGCGGTAGAGCTGAACTCGGAACTGCATTTGCACAACTGAGTCCGCTACTCGACTGACGGCTGCCAGCATGGCGGCCGTTTGGGTGCTGA
>NZ_CEYAVF010000020.1:59409-62738 GCF_982785585.1 Reinekea sp.
TAATTTAATAAACTATTATCTGTACTCTTTACCTTATTTTTGATGATTTTATTTTAACTTTTTAATTATCATAACAATCACAGAAATCCCAAACACTCGCCGCCGACCCGCATCGCACAGGTACGCACTATTTTAGGCCCACCTCACGCAATACCAGAGTTTCAAAAAAACAATTTAAGCAATACAAAAAAATACCAATCTCGAATGGAGAAACGCTCTACAGCCCCCATTATCATTAAACTTAAGACCCTTAATGGTAAGTCCAGAGATGACAAGGCCACTGTCATCTAGGAAGAAAAATTGCTACTTTTAACGGAGAAACGCCCCATTCTTAAACTGATAAAAAAATTAAAATTGGCTGATACTATTCCATCAAAAAATAAAAACAGCCTGGTTAATAAAACTTAACAATATTTCCTAAAAAAGAACCGCCTTGACCCAAGCAAATTAAATAATCTATTCTTATAACCATAAAGAGGTATGCAAAAAAGACTAAAGACAATACTTACTTACGAAATCACGACTCTTGCTTAATGAAAATGGTAAGCTGATTTTGGCCGGTCGGTGTTCGTTACCTTTCGAGCCGTCTGCTCTGAGGACCCAACAAAAAAGTAAATGCAAATTTTTAGTAGACGATCCCGTCGTGACTAAAGTTCAGGCAAGGTATTTAGAGGGTATTATGGACGGAAACACAATCGCAACCAGAGGGCTTTTAGTGACCCCTGAGTTGCCGGCTTTGAATGACACCAATTCGTCTATTCGCTATCTCGAGCACGGTGCATCCAGTGCCCAAGCCACCTGGCATTGCCACAAAGAATTGGAACTGCATCTGGTGGTAGCCAGTTCTGGGCGGTTTTTTATTGGCGACTATATTGGCCGCTATGAACCCGGCCATCTGGTACTGACCGGCGCTAACCTGCCGCACATATGGATTGCGGATTCAGACTCACAAACGGAGTCGACCCCTGAACCCCTAAGGATCAAGGTCATTAATTTTGACGGCGACATGTTTGAAGCAGCGAGCCAGCATATTTCGGAACTGCGGGAGATCGTGAATATCATTCGCACGGGAGGCGCTGGCCATGAGTTTCAACCGCGCGACCTCGCGATCTACACCGATCTGTATGAACGTATTGCCAGCAGCGATGGCTTGGAAAAAATGATCGCTTTTCTGGAACTGATGAATAACTTGGTAACGGAGGAAAAGACTACTCTATCGACGGCTCGGGATTGGCAAGATTTTGCCGGCCCAACCCTGCGCGTGGTTAACAAGGCGATCGATTTTATCTTACAACATTACAACGAAAAAATTAGACTCGAAGATGTCGCCTTGCATGTCAGGCTTTCGCCGAATCGCCTGTCCAAGTACTTCTTCGAATCGACCGGCATTAAGTACATCGACTTTCTGATCAAGGTTCGAATTAGCAAGGCGTGTGAGCAATTGAAAACATCTCACAATCAAATCACCAAGATTTGTTACGACTCCGGCTTTACCAATGTCTCGAACTTTAATCGCCATTTTCTGCGCATCAAGGGTATGACCCCCAAGCAATATCGGGATCGGGCCAACCTACGACTAAGCTAGCATTGGTGGTCGGTTCGGGACAGACCTCAAGAGGTCTTGCGGTCTAACCAGAGTAGATCCTTCGCCAGCAGTTGCGCGAAGGCGTCCAGCTCGACCTCGCGGTCCGAGCGCTGGTATTGGCTGATGATTTCCTGTGGTGAAAATCCCTCGGTAAGGCGTAGTAGGTCGAACACCCAGCGATAACCAGCAGACAGACGAATGTCTCCACCGCTAAAGTACACCCGCAGAGCGGATTCATCGAAGACAAAGTACTGTTCCGGATTGACGATCAGACGAGTATCGAGGGTTAGCACCGGATCGCCACGGTGCAACTGTCGATCTAACTGCAGATTGAGCGGTGCCAGTTGACTGGCGAAGTTTTTATGCACTGCCAATAAGGCATCATCGACCAGCCCTGGTTCGGATCGAAGTCGACTAGTTAGAGCATCCAGATAGCCCAACAACCCGGCTCGAGCGTTCTCCCCCTGAGCCGGACTAAAGTCCTCCGCCCGCAGCGCCGGTCGCAAGGAATCCAGATCCGGCCGCGTCGGTGCCAGCAATTCCAACAAAAGATCCCGCAGGCGCAAACTGCAAATCGAGAACGTAAAATGCAGCGACTGCTCACTTCCAGTTGCGGCCTTATAACAACTGCCGCGCGGGAGATAGAGGATATCACCTACGGCCAACTTCAGTTGTTTGAGCGTTTTACACTGTTCGACCCGAGTCGACTGGTAGGCTTCCCCCCCAAAGGGCCTAAACTCGCTGTTAAAATCGACCTGCCAGTTATTGCTGCCGCTCACCTGGACGACAAAAGCATCCTGATCGTCATACTGCAGCGCCTGACCCTCACTGTACGAAGGTGACCAATGGGCGAGGCAGCGGGTTGGGCAGGCAAACTGACGGCTTAACTGCCGACAGAGCGTAGCAAAGAGGCCATTTTTGGTCTGTAAATTGTCTACCAGCAGTGTATGGCCCTGCTCAAAGGCTTGCCTGAGCAGGTCGGCCGTCGGCGCCTGATCGGCAAACCTGGCATCTGCTGAATCAAACTTGGCTAGGCGAATATCACCCCACTGATGTTGGTTCAACCAGCAGATATCGGCGAGTGAGAAAGACGCTTGCAGCGCAGGCACCAGGTTTGACTTTTGGGTTGGAAAACAGAAGGCGACCTGGCCAAAGACTTGCTGTAAAAAAGAGGTGATATCGGGTATCCCCAATGGATTAGGCGCGTTTGTCATAGCAAACCTCTGGTTTATTGTAGGTCATAGGCTGGGTTACTGTGCTGCCTGAGGCCTGCGAAAGGCCAGGGATGGGTCTTGCATTGCTGTTGCGATAATTCATCGCGCACTTGGAACCTACTCAACATCTGCATCTATATCTCCTGCTCTTCGCTGGTACCCGCCCTACGCATTGGCTCAAGCATAGGGATCGAGATCAAATTGGCGTTGTCCAGATGAATTTAGGCGATAGCGGGTCTAAAACAATTGGCGCTGTTAAAACTTTAGATTCACATCACAAAAATGTACGCCGGGCGGCAGGCCAAGGCTATTTCGACAGGGAACCTTGTTGCGAATTAAATCAAGTAGCGGGAGTGGCGCGGATCTGGGCTCTGAGCAAGCGTTTTACAGGGGAACTATTTTGAGCCCGCTCAGCGGCCGTGACAAGCATCAGTCATGGCCGCTGTAACAAAGCTCTATTAGCGGTCTAAAGGCTTTTAGCGCGCTTTTAGGTAGTTCAGCATGGTATCGGCATCGGACACTTCAAAGGG